>JACQTL010000341.1 GCA_016210805.1 Actinomycetota bacterium
ACCCAGAGGTCGCAGGTTCAAATCCTGCCCCCGCGACGAACGAAAGGGAAGCCGCAGGTCACCGGCCTGCGGCTTCTTTCACGAGCGCGCAAGGCCCCCCCGATCTGCAAACGGATCGGACACAGCGGGGGGGCGGGCCGACGCGAACGTGATCCCACGGCGGCTGCCCGGCCGATCTAGGCGAAGGGGTTCTCGATCACGACGCCAGCAAGGCGCCGTCCCGGTTGCAGATCCTCGGTCACGAGCCGTGAGGCACCGGCGCGGTGGGCCGCTTGAACGATCAGCGCGTCCCAGAACGACAACCCGTGGCGCTCCTCGAGCTCGGAAGCGGCGAGGATGAGCGCCACGTCGACCTGGACCACCGGCCACGCGGCGTAGGCCGCCACCACGTCCCGGGCCGTCTTGGCCTTCATGGGGGGGTCGAACTTCCTGGTCACGAGCACGTAGAACTCCTGCAGCACCTGCGTGCTCAGGACGCCGGATCGCGTCCTCCACAGTGCATCGAGCAGCGCGTGAGCAGCGGGCCGCCGCCGCGTCTCCGAGAGGTCGTGCGCGTAGACCAGGACGTTGGTGTCGACGAAGGTGAGCCGCGCACCGCGTGGGGTCGTCACCGCTCGTACAGGTCTTCGCGGCGCCAGCGGCGACCACCACCCGCCTGGACGTCGCCCATGGCCTTGCGAGCCCGGCGCCACGCCTCCTCGTAGCGGTCCTCGGCCTCGACGAGGTCCTCGAGCTGGCGGGCAACGAGCGCGCTGACCGAGGTTCCACGCCTCGCCGCTAGGACCTTTGCGCGGTGGATGATCTCCTCATCGACCTGCAGCGTGAGGTTGCGCTTACCCATCTGAGCTCCCCAATCCTTTCACTGTGCTCCACAGCCAAGCGTGTGGGAGCCCAAATCCGCGGTGAATTGGCGGAGTGGCGCGAACCGTCAGCGGCTCCGGTCGGGCCTCCCTGGGGCGCCGCGCAACCACTCTCCCAGCGACACCCGAGGCTCCCCGGCCGGCTCATCGCCCTCTTCTCCGGTGTCGTCTGCCCACCGGCGCCCGTACTGGTCGGGCATCCACCCCCACCCCCAGATCGGGACGGGTTTGGGTGGAACCACTCCACAGGCTTCGACGGGGTCCACGTCGTCCGCCTCGACCTCACATGCGTGGGTCCAGTCGTCGCCGAGGTCGAACACATAGACGAAGCGGTCGCCGGGGCGCAGTGCCTCGCCAACATTTAGGGCCTGCTCGTCCACGATGCCGAGGTCGTCCCAGTCGGGATCCGGGTCCGAGATTCGCCGGCCATCGGCGAGCTCGAACATGTGGAGGTGGGCGAGGTCCCAGCGGGCGAAGGCGGCGTCGATGGCCTCGGCCAGGTCGGCGAACGTGTGCCGCGGTCCGACCAGCATGGTCCGACCGGGTGGCGGATCGGACACGATATCCCTTCCGCCCACGAGCTCCACTCGGATGGCGATCCAGTTCCCGGGCATGCCCGGACCTTACCGGTCCCCGACAGACCGCACACCCCGCCGACGGATCGCCGGGCAGCTTCCGTCGGTGCCGAGGCTCACGGTCTCTGCGGGATCCGGTGATCACCCCCTCGAGGGCCCGGTGGTCCGGGGGTTGGCCTATTGACGTCGCAGCCGTGGAGAGGGAGATACCCGGTCTGGGGGAAGCGCGCGCGGAGATCGTCGGGCGGCCGTGGCCGAGGAGATCGAGGGGATCATGGCCGTGTGGGGAACGGGTCCTCCCCGCGCCGACGGGTGATCTGGCGGTCGTGAGAGAGCTCGATCCGCTGGATGAGGTTGAATCTCCAGGGCCAGCGCCAGGGGGTCGCGCCCACCACCCGAAGGGGAGAGCCTCGTGCGTGCTCGACCGGGTCGGGCGCGTGCCTGTGGAATGGGACCACCCCGGGCCGGAGGTCCCAGACTAGGGCCCTGGCGCCCGGGCGCAACACCCGGCCGATCTCGGCCAGGCCCGCCGTCGGGTCGGCCCAGTGGTGCATCGACAACGTGCTGACGACCAGGTCGAACGATCCGTCCGGGAACGCGAGCGAGGCCACGTCGCCAACCAGGAACGATGGCCGGCGCCCGTCGCCGTCCCCCGGACGGTCGGCGTTGGCGCGGGCGCGCTCGATCATGGCCGGATCGAGGTCGAGACCGGTCACGTCGAGGCCGTGCTGGCGGGCCAGCCGGATCGACAGGCGGCCGGGCCCGCAACCCACCTCGAGCACCCGCGCACCTTCGGGGGCGACCGCCGCGACGTCGGCGGCGACGCGCCCGAGGAGCGATCCGAGCACGAGCCGGTGCGCGACCGCGTCGTAGACGGCGGCATCGCCGACGAGGATCCCCCCCGGCACCCGTCGCCCCCGGGCAGAACCCCGCCGGTGTCGCACGACCGCGACCGCCGCGGCGACCCCCGCGGCCGCCCCGAGCAGGACCCCGTACCTTCGAGGTCGACCCATCACGGCGCCCCCATGCACCGAGGCCCGGCCGTCGGACCTGGCCCAAGCTTACGGCCGTCGGCCAGCCTGGTGAACCGAGCGGCTCGGGTCGTCCTCACAGGTAGGCGAGGGCTTCGCGGACGGTGATGTCGGGAGGCACGGGTTGCCGCCGCATCCATGGCGAGTATGGCACCGAGGGTGACGAGTGCGATCCAGATGCCGGCGGCCAGGATGGAGATCCGGTAGGGCAGCCGCGCGTTCATGAAGAGGTTGGCGAGCCCGGCGCCCAGGACCGCCGTGAGCCCCAGCGCCGGGATGACGCCACCAGGCAGCTGGCCAGGGCGAGGAAGACCCCTTCGGCGACGACGACGCGCCGCACGGCCCTGAGAGGTGCCCCGATGGCGTGTAAGACGCCGAGCTCTCGGTTCCGATCTAGGACACTTGGCGCTCATCGACGAGGCCAGGCTGTCGGTTCGTCGGTCACTCGTCGGTGAACCGGTAGGCGAGGGCAGCAACCACGGAGACCATGGCCAGCCACGCCGCGCCGATGAGGATCTGACTGCCGTAGTCCGTGATGGGTGCGCCGGTGAGGGCGATGCCCCGGATGGCTTCGATGAGGGCGGTGTGGGGCACGACGTACGGGACGATGTCGGGGAGCGGACCGGGGAGGGCAGCGATCGGGAAGATCACCCCGGAGAAGCCGAACATGAGGAACGAGACGGTGCTCCCCACGTTGGTGGCGGTTTGCGGGTTGGGAGTGAGCCCGGCGATGCCGAAGGCCATGATGATGGAGGTAACGGCCACCACCGCGATGAGGGGGATCAGCCAAAGCAGGTTGGCGGTCAGCGCGATCTTGCCGCCAACCAGTCTGCCGATGGCGAGCACCAGCGTCGACGCCACCACCCCCAACCCTACGTAGCTGAGAGCCTGGACCGCGATGAGCCTGAACGGAGAAAGGGGCGTGGTGGCCAGCCTCTTGAGGATGCCGCGGGCCTTGTAGCTGGCGGCGACCGCCACCGTGATGTCCTGGATCTGGTAGACCATCAAGAAGACGGCGAACCCGGGGAGGACGAAGTCGAAGAACCGGATGGTCTCGGTTTCGACGCCGAAGTCGAGGTCCTCGATGAGACCGAAGAAGGCGATGTAGAGGCTGGCGGTGACGATGGCGAAGATCACGCCCCGGGAGCGGAGCATCATCTTCCAGCTGGCCCGGAACAGGGGCAGGGTCGGTGCGGTCATGGCCTCCTCACTTCACGAACCGGTAGGCCCGGGCCGCCCCCACCAGCAGGACTCCGATCCAGACGGCCCCGATGGCCAGCTCTGACCCGAAGTCGGTGAGGGGTCGACCGTCGAGGAGGGTCCCTCGGACCGTGGCGATGAGTCCGGTGTAGGGGATGTACCGGGCGAGCTCCTCCAACCAGGTGGGGAAGGCGGCAAGGGGGTAGGCGGCCCCGGTGAGCAGGTAGAGCGGCCAGTTCGCCGCGGTGTCCAGGGCGTTGGCGTTCTGGGGATTCCTGGTGACCCCGGCGATGATGAACGCCACGCTGAGGCCGGTGAAGGTGACCATCACCATCACCGGCAGGACCGCCATCAGCTCGGCGCCCATGCGGATGTCGGCGCCCAGGGCGTTGCCCGCGGCCAGAAAGACGATGAGGGTGAGCATGCCCAGGGTGGCCCGGGGGATGACCTCCCCCACGATGAGCTGCCCGGGAGTGACGGGGGTCACCGAGATCCTCTTGAGGACCCCCTCGGCCTTGTACGTGGCGATGGTGGACAGGAAGGCGTGGGTGTTGCCCAAGGCGACGCCGAGCAGCCCCAGGCCGGTCACCCAGAGGTCGATCAACGATGCCTCCTGCTGGCCGAACTCGAACCGGATCCGGGAGAACAGCCATACGATGGCGAGAAGGGCTCCCGGGAAGGCGAAGGTGGTGGCCCAGACCTCGCTGGAGCGGAGGATCTGCTTGGTGCTGGCGGAGACCAGCCGCATCGTGCCGACCGCGGCGGTCATTCCCTGAGCTCCCGGCCGGTGAGCTCCAGGAAGACGTCCTCGAGCGTGCCGGGGGCGAGCTCGAGGCCCCGCAGCTCGACACCTCGCCGCTCCGACCAGTCCAGGAGGGCGCCGACCGCCGTCCTCGGCTCGGTCACCTGGAGCTGGTACGTGACCGGGCCAAGCACTCCCGACGGGGCGCCCTCGGTCTTGGCAACCGCTCCGGTCACCCCCGCGAGGGCCGCCAGCTCCTCGGTTTCGACCTCCCGAGCGGCGGCGAACTCGATGTGACCCAGACCGTCGAGCCGACCGATCAGGTTGCGGGGGGTGTCGATCGCCCGGATCCGGCCGTGGTCGATGATGGCCACCCGGTCGGCCAGCAGCTCGGCCTCCTCCATGTAGTGGGTCGTGAGCACGATCGTCTTGCCCTCCCCGCGGTTGAGTCGGCGGAGCAGCTCCCACAGCCCGTGTCTCATCTGCGGGTCCAGCCCGGCGGTGGGCTCGTCCCGGAACAGGACCTCGGGGTCGTTGACCAGGGCCGCGGCCACCGAGAACCGCCGCTGCTGGCCCCCGGAGAGCTGGCGGACGTAGGCCTTCCGCCTGTCAGCAAGGCCCACCAGGTCCAGGAGCTCGCCGGGGGAGCGGCGCCTGGGGTAGAAGGATCCGAACAGCTCCAGGATCTCCTCGATGGTGAGCAGGCTGAAGTAGGAGGCCGCCTGGAGCTGCACCCCCATCACCCGCTTCACCCGGTCCGGCTCCCGGCGGGGATCGGCCCCCAGGACCCGCACCTCCCCCGAGGTCGGCTTGCGGATCCCCTCGATGATCTCCAGGGCGGTGGTCTTGCCCGCCCCGTTGGGACCGAGGAAGCCGAAGAACTCCCCGGCCCGGACCTGGAAACCGATCCCGTCCAGGGCCCGGAGCGAACCCCCTCCGGGCCGCGGATACACCTTCACGAGGTCCCGGACCTCCACCGCGAGGTGGTCGCCTGGACTCATGGATCCCTCCTACGATTGCCTTCTACAGTGTAGACATGTACCATAGGACCGACGGGGAGAACCGTCAAACCCACCGGGAGCGTGAGATGACGAGCACCGACACAGCCAGCAGAGCCCGGCTCGACCGCCGCCGGGTCCTCGAGGCCGCGCTCCGTCTCGTCGACCGGGAGGGCCTCGAGGCGCTGACCATGCGCCGTCTCGGCGCCGAGCTCGGGGTGGACCCGATGACCGTCCACCACCACGCCGAGAGCAAGGACCGTCTCCTGGACGGGATCGCCGAGCTCCTGTGGGAAGAGGTCGCCCTCCCGGGGGGCTCGGTCCGCGCCGCCGAGGCCCTGCGGACCCTGGCGCGGTCGCTGCGGGACCTCTTCCTCCGTCACCCCCAGGCGGCCCCGCTGATCCTCCGGTGCTCGACGCTGCCCCGCTCGGCGCTCGAGGTGTTCCGGGCCTACCTCGACGTCCTGGAGGCCGGTGGAATCCGGGAGCCGGCCGCCGTCCTCCGGCCGGTCCTTTCCTACGCGGCCGGGTACGGATACTCGGAGCGGTCCATGCTGGGGGTCCAGTGCGAGCCCGGTCAGAGCCAGGCGCTGTCCGAGCGGGACCTGCTCCTATCCCTGGGCCGGGCCCTGCCCCCGGCCACCCCGCCCGAGCTGGCCTCGGCCGCGGTGGCGATGATCGCCGACTGCGACCCGGACCGGTGCTTCGAGGAAGGGCTGGATCTGATGCTCGCCGGACTCGCAGCCTCCCCGGGCCGATCGCGGACGCAACGAGACCGCGACCGGGCTTGAACCCCCGCCCCCGGCTCGCCGTCCTCGCGTCGACGTGGATCCGATCAACCTGGTCCTGGCCCGGACGACGGCCACCGCCCCCCGGTGATGCCTGGCGTCGGCGTCCGGCCGCGGATCGGGGGATCCAGCGGCGATGAGGGTCCTGTTCCTGTGTGACAGGAACCGCCTGAGGAGCCCGACGGCCCAGGCGGTCTTCGGCGACGACCCCCGGCTCGAGGTCAGGTCGGCGGGCGTGCGATCGGACGCCGTCGTGGGCATCACCCGCGAGCTGCTCGAGTGGGCCGACGTCATCTTCGTCATGGAGAAGAGCCAGCGGAACGTGATCCGCAAGCGCTTCGAGGACGTCTACCAGAGCAAGCGGATCGTCTGCCTGTACATCCCCGACGAGTTCGACCTCATGGATCCGGTCCTGGTCCGCCTGCTCACCGAGCGGGTCGCGCCCCACCTGGCCGCTCCAGGGCCGTAGGGACCCGGAGCCACCGCATCAGTTGGAGTCCGACTCCTCCACATCGCCGAAGTGCCGGCGGTGGGCCTCCCGGATGGCCTCCATCACCTCCGCCCGTTCGTCCGGATCCATGGCCAGGAGCTCGTCGAGGAAGCCGTCCGCCACGCGGATGCCGTCTCCGAGGTCCCAGGAGGGCCCGCCCTCGTCCAGCTCCCGGGCACGCTCCATGACCTCGCGTATGACGGGCGAGGGCTCGGCATCCGGTTCCCACTCGAACCGGAGGTCCGGCCGGCCCCCGTGGGTGGCCGCCCAGTGGGAGAGGGCGTCCCCGGCCGTCGCCACGGACCATCCGCCCCGCACCTCGTACGAGCAGTCGAAGTTCTCGGGGAGGTGCTCGTACCCGGCGGCGATGCACTCCGGGAGCGGCTCCCCCCGCGCGGCGACGAACACGTTGATGCGTTCGCCCGCCTCCCACATGCAGTGGACGTCGAGGTCGTAGGGCCACACGAACTGCCACAGCTGCCCCGGATACGCGCCGTCGGGGTCGTCGGGGGCCAGGATCGTCCAGACCCAGTTCATCGGCGGCGAGCCCTCTTCCTCGATGCGGACGTCGACCCAGTGCGTGGTCCACGGCTCTCGCCGGGAGAAGTGGTGGGTCGACCAGTGCACGACCGCCCCGGGCGGGAGGCCCCGGAGGTACTCGATCGTCACCCGGCTGTCATCGTCCATCGGCGTCCCTCGCCCACCGTACGCCACCCGGATGTCGCCTTGCGTCCGGCCGGAGGGGGGAGATAGGTTCGAGCCGCCCACGGCTCGGGAAGGCGGGAGCAGGTGTGAGCCCTGACACCAGGGAGCCCGCGCCTCGCGTCTGGCGAGGAAGGGCCAGGCGATTCTGGTTCGCTGGGGTCCGCCCCACCTGGATCGCCTACCGGTGGCCGGCGGTGGTCGCGCTGGCGCTGGGGGCGGTGGTCCTCGGCCATCTGGGGTACCGGTGGCACTTCGACGCGACCGGTGAGGCTCGATCCTTCGCCGACACGCTCTACGCCTCGCTCCAGCTGTTCTGGTTCGAGTCCGGCTCGCTCGGCCCGCCGGTCCCGTGGCCCCTCCAGGTGGCCCGGTTCCTGGCCCCCGCCGTCCTGGCCTTCACCGCGATCTCCGCGCTCGCCGCCATCCTGCGGGATCAGTTCGCCCGACTCCGGGTCAGGTGGTTCGCCGACGAGCACGTGCTGGTCTGCGGGTTGGGCAGGATCGGGGTCCGGCTGGCCAGGGAGTTCCGCCACTCCGGGTACGAGGTCGTGGCCATCGAGGACGACGAGGAGAACAGCGCGATCGGCGAGCTCCGGGAGGAGGGCATCGCCGTCCTGGTCGGGGACGCGACCGACAGCACGCTTCTCCGGACGGCCGGGGTGGGCAAGGCGCGGCAGCTCTTCGTGGTGACCGGCGACGACCAGACCAACGTCGCCGTGGCCCTCGACGCCTGGGAGCTGGTCGGGGAGGGCAGGGAAGGCAGGCCCCTGGCCTGCTTCGTCCACCTGCTGGACCCCGACCTGCTCAACCTGATCACCGAGGCGGGGGTCGGGACCCGCGAGGGGGATCCGCTCCGGCTCGAGGCCTTCAACGTGGCGGAACGGGGAGCGCCGGCCCTCCTGGCCAGGTACCCGGCCTTCGTCCTCGACGGGGAGACCCCCACGCGACCCCCGCACGTCCTGGTGGTCGGCCTCGGGCAGATGGGGCGCAGCCTGGTCGTCCAGGCCGCCCGGGCCTGGCGGAGGGCCTTCGGCCGGGATGCCGAGCCGATGACGGTCACGGTCGTCGACGAGGAGGCCGACGCGAAGATCGCCTCCCTGTGCGAGCGCTATCCGCGGCTGGAGGAGGCCTGCCGGTTCAGGCCCCACCGGATCGAGGTGGAGTCGGCGGAGTTCCGCCGGGCCGGGTTCCTGGACGACCCGGACGGTCGTGGCGTGACCGCCGTCTACGTGTGCCTGGGCGACGACGTCCAGGGGCTGAACGCGGCGGCCCTCCTCCGCCGCCGCATACCGGATCGCGCCGTGCCCGTCGTGGTGCGCACGACGGAGCGGGCCGGGCCGGCCGCCCTGATCGGGCGGCTGGGAGGCGGGGTCCTGGCGGGCCTTCACGTGTTCGGCCTGCTGGAGCTGGTGTGTCGTCCCGACGTCGTGCTGGAGGGCCGGAACGAGGAGCTGGCCCGGGCGATCCACGAGGCGTACGTCCTCGCCCAGCGGAGGGAGGGGAAGACGCCCGAGGACAACCCGTCCATGGTCCGCTGGGAGGAGCTGCCCGAGGGCCTCAGGGAGTCCAACCGGCGCCAGGCCTCGGACATGGACACGAAGCTCCGGGCGGTGGGATGCGTCGCCCTGCCGGAGACCGACTGGGGCGCCGAGCCGATCACCTTCACCCCGGAGGAGGTCGAGGTGATGGCCGGGATGGAGCACGACCGGTGGTGGCGCGAGCGGGCGGAGGAGGGCTGGGTCCTCGCGGACGAGAAGGACGTGGACCGCAGGCGGAGCCCGTACCTCGTCCCGTACGAGGAGCTTCCCGAGGAGGTCAGGGAGTACGACCGGAACGCGGTCCGGGAGATCCCCGGGCTCCTGGCCCGCGTCGGCTTCGCGGCCGTTCGGGTGACGGAGGGGTGACGGAGGGGAGTTGACCATGGCCGATGCCGACCGGAGGGCCTCAGAGAAGGCGGCGGAGCGCGCGTGGCTGGGCGGACAGGTCCAGGCGTACCGGCGGCTCCGGCCGCGGTACGAGCGCTTCGCCAGGACGCTCCAGCGCGTGCTCGAGGTGGAGGCCAGGCGCTTCGCCCCGCTCGCCATCGTCGAGAC
>JACQTL010000338.1 GCA_016210805.1 Actinomycetota bacterium
GAGGTCGTCGAGGCGGCCGATGAGGCGGCCGGGGAGCTCGAGACCGCCGCCCAGGAAGATTCCTCGGAAGAGCCCGAGGAAGCGGAAGAGACCGGACGCCGGCGACGCCGGCGCCGCAAGGAGTGACGGATGGCCGACGAGGACAGGACGACCACGAACCAGGCGGCCGAGGCCGCGGAGACCGGGCCGGCGACGGCACCGGCAGGCCGGGCCGTGCCCCCCGAGGCCGTGCCCCCCGAGGCCGGGACCGCCGAGCGAGGCCGGCGGAAGGTCCGCACGGGCGTCGTGGTCTCCGACCGGATGCGAAAGACCGTCGTGGTGCGCATCGACTCCGCGATGCGCCACCCGCTCTACAAGAAGACCGTGCGCCGGTCGACCAAGCTCAAGGCGCACGACGAGGCCGGGGAGGCGCACGTGGGCGACACCGTGCGGGTCGCGGAGACCCGGCCGCTCTCCAGGACGAAGCGGTGGCGGGTCGTCGAGGTCGTCGAGCGGGCCCGCTGAGGAAGGATCGAGGGTGATCCAGCAGGAGACACGCTGCAAGGTGGCGGACAACACGGGGGCCAAGGAGGTCCTGTGCATCCGCGTGCTCGGGGGCTCGGGCCGCCGGTACGCCGGCGTGGGCGACGTCATCGTCGGCTCCGTGAAGGACGCCCTCCCCGGCGCCGGCGTGAAGAAGGGCGACGTCGTGCGCGCGGTCGTGGTCCGCACGGCCAAGGAGCGCAGGCGCCCCGACGGTTCCTACATCCGATTCGACGACAACGCGGTGGTGCTGATCAACGAGCAGAAGAACCCCCGCGGGACCCGCATCTTCGGTCCCGTGGCCCGGGAGCTCCGGGAGAAGCGGTTCATGAAGATCATCTCGCTCGCGCCGGAGGTGCTCTGACATGGAGCGCATCAGGAAGGAAGACAACGTGATGGTCATGACGGGCAAGGACCGCGGCAAGACCGGTCGCGTGGTCCGGGTCCTGCCCAAGGAGGGCCGGGTGATGGTCGAGGGCGTGGCGCGGGTCAAGCGCCACCTCAAGATCCAGCCCACCCAACGAGGGGGACAGAAGGGCGGCATCATCGACAAGGAGATGCCGATCGACCTCTCCAACGTCCAGGTCGTGTGCAAGACGTGTGGCCAGCCGACGAGGGTCGGCTACCGGATCGGCGACGAGGGGAAGTTCCGGGTGTGCCGCAAGTGCGGGGCGGACCTGTAGCCATGGCCACCACCATGCGCCAGATGCCCAGGCTGAAGCGGGCCTTCCGCGAGAAGGTGCTCCCCGAGCTCCAGCGCGAGCTGGGGTACGGGAACCCGATGGAGGTCCCCCGCCTCGAGAAGGTCGTCGTGAACATGGGCGTGGGTGACGCCGTCCGCGACGGTCGTATGCTGGATGCCGCGCTCGAGGACCTCACGACGATCACGGGGCAGAAGCCCCTGATCACGAAGGCGCGGAAGTCGATCGCGGGGTTCAAGCTCCGCGAGGGCATGGCCATCGGGGCGAAGGTGACGCTCCGGGGCGACCGGATGTGGGAGTTCCTGGACCGCCTGCTGGCCACGGCCCTGCCCCGGATCCGGGACTTCAGGGGTCTGTCCACCGACGCCTTCGACGGGTCGGGGAACTACACCCTGGGGGTGACGGAGCAGCTGATCTTCCCGGAGGTCGACTACGACAAGGTGGTGAAGGTCCGGGGCATGGACATAACCGTGGTCACCACGGCGAGGACCGACGACGAGGGCCGAGCCCTGCTCGCGGCCCTGGGCTTCCCCTTCCAGGGGATCCCGGTGGCCCGGGCGGTGTGACGGCAGAGGGCGACGAGATGGCGAAGAAGGCATTGATCGAGAAGCAGCAGCGCCAGCCGAAGTTCGCGGTGCGCGACTACACGCGGTGCCGGCGATGCGGCCGGTCGAGGGCGGTGTTTCGCCGGTTCCTCCTGTGCCGGATCTGCTTCCGGGAGCTGGCTCACGCCGGGGAGCTGCCGGGGGTGACGAAGTCGTCATGGTGAGCAAGCAGCTCGTGCGGACGAACGTCACGGACCCCGTCGCGGACCTGCTCACGCGGATCCGCAACGCGAACGTGGCCTACAAGGACGACCTCCTCGCGCCGGCCTCCAAGATGAACGAGGCCATCTGCACGATCCTGGAGCGCGAGGGCTACATCGCCGGCTTCGCCCGGGAGGGCGAGGGCGTGCACCAGGCCATCCGCATCCGCCTGAAGTACGGCGCGGGCCGGGAGCGAACGATCTCAGGCCTCCGCCGCGTGTCCAAGCCCGGCCGCCGGGTCTACGCCGGCCGGGGGGAGCTCCCCCGAGTCCTGGGGGGCCTGGGGATCGCCATCGTGTCCACGTCCAGGGGCCTGATGACCGACCGCGAGGCGTCCCGCAGGGGCGTCGGCGGCGAGGTCCTGGCCTTCGTCTGGTGATGTCATGAGCAGGATCGGGAAGCAGCCCATCGAGATACCGAGCGGCGTCGAGGTCGAGATCGACGGCTCGCGGGTCAAGGTGTCCGGCCCCCGGGGAACGCTGGAGCAGCAGCTCAGCCCGGAGATGCGCATCGTCCGCGAGGACGGTGAGATAAGGGTGGAGCGGCCGAGCGACGAGGGTCGCCACCGGTCACTGCACGGCCTGACCCGGACCCTGATCGCCAACATGGTGGAGGGCGTGACGAACGGGTACGAGAAGCGCCTGGAGATCGTGGGGGTCGGCTACCGGGCCGCCATGAAGGGCGACGACATCGAGCTGGCCCTGGGGTTCTCCCATCCGGTGAACGTGAAGCGGCCCGACGGGATCGAGTTCGAGGTCCCGGCGCCGAACCGGATCACGATCCGGGGCATCGACAAGCAGCTGGTGGGCGAGGTCGCCGCGAACATCCGCAAGATCCGCAAGCCCGAGCCGTACAAGGGCAAGGGCGTCCGGTACGAGGGCGAGCACGTCCGCAAGAAGGCCGGCAAGGCCGCCAAGGGAGCCGCGTGATGGAGGCCGGGCGCAAGCGCGTGGCTCGGATCCGCCGCCACGCCCGGATCCGGAAGAAGGTCACCGGGACCGGCGAGCGGCCCCGCCTGGCCGTGTACAGGTCGAACCGTCACATCTACGCCCAGCTCGTGGACGACCTCTCGGCCAGGACCATGGCCGCGGCGTCGGACGTCGAGAGCGGCGCCGCCTCGGGCGACAAGACGGCCAGGGCCAAGGCCGTGGGCGCGCTGCTCGCCGAGCGGGCCAGGAAGGCCGGCATCGAACGGGTGGTTTTCGACCGGGGCGGGCGGCTGTACCACGGCCGTGTGGCAGCCCTGGCCGAGGGAGCACGTGAAGGGGGCCTGGAGATTTGAGGCGCTACGACAGCGGACCGGGGGCCGAGAAGAGCCCGTACGAGGAGCGCGTGGTCTCCATCAACCGCGTGGCCAAGGTGGTCAAGGGAGGCAGGCGCTTCTCGTTCGCCGCGCTCGTCGTGGTCGGTGACGGCGCCGGCCGGGTAGGCGTGGGCTACGGCAAGGCCAAGGAGGTCCCCGCCGCGATCCAGAAGGGGGTCGAGGAGGCCCGCAAGACGATGTTCGACGTCCCCATGATGGGGACCACGATCCCCCACGAGGTCATGGGCCAGGACGGGGCCGGGCGCGTGCTGCTCAAGCCTGCCGCGCCGGGGACCGGGGTCATCGCCGGGGGACCGGTGCGCGCCGTGATCGAGTGCGCCGGGATCAAGGACATCCTGTCCAAGTCGATGGGCTCGGACAACCCGATCAACATCGTGCACGCCTCGGTGGCTGGGCTGAAGGCCCTTCGCCGGCCGGAGCAGGTGGCCCGCCTGAGGGGCCGGGAGGTCCACCAGGTGGCTCCCCGGCCGATGCTCGAGGCCGTGGCCGCCGCCGACGCCCGCGTGCGGGCCAGGCGCGCCGAGGAGCAGACGTTCGACCCGACCGAGTCGTAGGCTCAAAAGGCCCCGACGGGACGCGGTGAGTGAGGACATGGTGAAGCTGAAGGTGACCCAGCGCCGGAGCGTGATCGACCGGCCCAAGGACCAGAAGGCCACGGTGCGGGCCCTCGGCCTGCACCGCATCCGCGACTCCGTCGTGAAGGACGATCGGCCGGAGATCCGCGGCATGATCGCCAAGGTCCGGCACCTGGTGGACGTGGAGGAGGTGGAGGAGTGAAGCTCCATCACCTGCGCCCGGCCGAGGGAGCCACCCGTCCCCGCCGCCGCGTGGGCCGGGGGAGGGCAGCCGGCCAGGGCAAGACGGCCGGCCGGGGGACCAAGGGCTACCTGGCCCGCCACAACCCGAAGATGGGGTTCGAGGGCGGCCAGATGCCCCTCACCCGGCGGATCCCCAAGCTGAAGGGGTTCACCAACCCGAACCGCGTGGAGTGGGCGGTGGTGAACGTGGAGCGCCTGTCCCTGGCCTTCGAGAAGGGCTCCGAGGCCGACCCCGGGGCCATGGTGGAGCGCGGCCTGGTCCGCAAGGGGCTCCCCGTGAAGGTGCTGGCCCGGGGCGAGATCGACCGGGCCCTCACCGTGCGGGCGCACGCGTTCTCGGCCGCGGCCCGGGCCAAGATCGAGCAGGCCGGGGGCCGGGCGGAACTGGTCGAGAGGTCGTAGGATGGCCCGCACGACATCCCGCGGCGGGAGCGACGCCGTGAAGAGCAACGCCTCGTCCCTCGGGCCGGGGCGGCGGGAGGACCCGTGCTGAGGGCGTTCGTCAACGCGTTCAAGATCCCCGATCTCCGCGGGAAGATCCTGTTCACCCTGCTGATGATCGCGGTCTACCGGCTGGGCTCCCACGTCCCGGTGCCGGGGGTGGACATCGGCCGCCTCCAGGACCTCTCCAGCGGCCAGGGCGGGGGGTTCCTGAGCTTCATCGACCTCTTCTCCGGCGGAGCGCTGACCAACATGGCCATCTTCGCGCTGGGGATCATGCCGTACATCACCAGCTCGATCATCATGCAGCTGCTCACCGTGGTGATCCCCAAGCTGGAGCAGTGGCAGAAGCAGGGCGAGGTGGGGATCAAGAAGATCACCCAGTGGACCCGCTACATGACGGTCACGCTGGCCCTCCTCCAGTCCACCGGCCTCGTGTTCCTGTTCAAGACGCAGTTCCAGATCATCCCCGACGAGAAGTTCACCGCGCCGCGCATCGCCCTGATCGTGCTGACCCTGACCACGGGGACGGCGCTCATCATGTGGATGGGCGAGCAGATCACCCAGCGGGGGATCGGCAACGGGATGTCGATCCTCATCTTCGCCAGCGTGATCTCCACGCTGCCGGCCGAGGGGGCGGCGATCCTCTCCCAGGCCGGAGGGGTGGCCTTCACGCTGATCCTGGCCCTCGGGCTCGGGCTCATCTTCGCCGTGGTGTTCATGGAGCAGGGCCAGCGGCGGATCCCCGTCCAGTACGCCAAGCGGGTGGTGGGGCGCCGGATGACCGCGGGGGGGAGCACGTACATCCCCCTCAAGGTGAACCAGGCCGGGGTCATCCCCATCATCTTCGCGTCGTCGGTGCTTTACTTCCCCTCGCTCCTCGCCTCGGCCGTGCACTGGGAGTGGTTCCAGAACCTCGTGAACAACCACCTGGCCAGCCCGCGGAGCCCGGTGTACATGGTGGTCTACGGGTTGATGGTCGTGTTCTTCGCCTACTTCTACACGGCGATCTCGTTCAACCCGGTCGACACGGCCGACAACATCCGCAAGTACGGCGGCTTCATCCCGGGGATCCGCCC
>JACQTL010000039.1 GCA_016210805.1 Actinomycetota bacterium
GCCACCGCTACGAGGTCAACCCGGCCTACCGCAAGACGCTCGAGGAGCATGGGCTGGTCGTCTCGGGGCACTCTCCGGACGGGCGGCTGGTGGAGGTCGTGGAGCTCCCCGACCATCCCTTCTTCATGGCCGGCCAGTTCCACCCCGAGCTCCGGTCCCGGCCCACCCGGCCCCATCCGATGTTCCGCGACTTCATCGGGGCGGCCGTGGCCCGCCGGCGCGGGGCGGCCGACCGCACCGTCGTCGTCTCCGGGTAGCGGGGCTCGGGAACCGTGCGCCCCGACCCGGCCGGGCCGTCCGGCCCCGGGATGGAACCCCCCGCCCGGGCGGGGTAGGCTCGCAACCGGGCCGGCCGGGGACGGGCTCGATCCGGGGAAGGAGACGCCGGGTGATCGTCGGGATCCCGCGTGAGGTCAAGGACAACGAGTTCCGGGTGGCCGCGACGCCGGAGGGGGTCCGCGAGCTCTCCCGGGCCGGGCACACGGTGCTCGTGGAGGCCGGCGCCGGGGAGGGCTCGTCCCTCTACGAGGAGCGCTACGTGCGGGCCGGGGCCGAGATCGTCCCCACGGCGGCGGCCGTGTGGGAGGCCGCGGACCTGATCGTGAAGGTCAAGGAGCCCGTTCCCTCCGAGTACGAGCTGATGCGGGAGGGGCAGGTCCTGTTCACCTACCTCCACCTCGCCGCGATCCCCGAGCTAACCCGGGTCCTGGTGGACCGGAAGGTCTCGGCCGTCGCCTACGAGACTGTGCAGCTCCCCGACGGCCGGCTCCCCCTCCTGGCCCCCATGAGCGAGGTGGCCGGGCGGATGGCCCCCCACGTCGGGGCCAGGCTCCAGGAGAAGGGGTATGGGGGCCGGGGGATCCTGATGGGCGGGGTCTCCGGGGTCAGGCCGGCCAAGGTCCTGGTCCTCGGCGCGGGGATGGCCGGGGCCAACGCGGCGTGGATCGCCGCCGGGATGGAGGCCGAGGTCCTGGTGGTGGACAAGAACCTCGACAAGCTCCGGTTCATCGACCAGATCCACAAGGGCCGGATCATCACTCTGATGTCGGACCAGCTCACCCTGGAGCAGCGGGTCCGGGAGGCGGACGTCGTGATCGGAGCCGTGTTAGTGCCGGGGGCCAGGGCTCCCCACCTGGTGACCGAGGAGATGGTGTCCTCGATGCGCCCCGGCTCGGTCGTGATCGACATCGCCATCGACCAGGGAGGGTGCATCGAGACCTCCCGGATGACCACGCACTCGGACCCGACGTACGTGGAGCACGGGGTGGTGCACTACTGCGTGGGGAACATGCCGGGCGCCGTGCCCAACACGTCGACCTACGCGCTCACCAACGTGACCCTCCCGTACGCGCTGCAGATCGCCGAGCGGGGGCTGGAGGAAGCCGTGCGGGCCGACCCCGCGCTGGCCCGGGGGGTCAACGTGTACGCCGGGGCGGTGACCAACGCCGGGGTCGCCGAGGCGCACGGCATGGAGCCGGTGGCCCTGGGGTCGCTGGTCGACGGCGCCGCCGGCTGAGGCCCGACGGTGGGCGAGGGGAACGCGTGGGCGAACGGGCTCGTCCGCGGGCAGATCGAGCGGTTCCTGGACCACCTGACCGTGGAGCGGGGCCTCTCGCCGCACACGATCTCCGCCTACCGCCGGGACCTGGCCCGGTACGCCGCGTTCCTGGCCGGCCGGGGGGTCGGGGACCTGGCCGCCTGCCCCGAGGGGACCGTCGCCGAGTACGTCCGGTGGCTCTCGGGCACGACCTACGAGCCGGGGAAGCGATACACGACCTCCTCGGTGGCCCGGGGCGTGGCCGCGGTGCGGTCGCTCCACCGGTTCCTGGTCAGGGAGGGCGAGGCTCCGGCCGACCCCACCGCCGGGCTGGTCCGGCCGCGGGTCCCCCGGCGCCTGCCCCGGCCCCTCTCCGTGGAGGAGGTGGGGCGGGTGCTGGCCTCTCCGGGGGACGACACGATCGCCGGGTTGCGGGACCGGGCCGTGCTGGAGACCCTGTATGGTGCCGGCTTGCGCGTCTCCGAGCTCGTGGCCATGGACGTCGACGACGTCGACCTCGAGGAGGGTAGCGTCCGGGTGGTGGGGAAGGGCGACAAGGAGCGTGTCGTTCCGATCGGGCGCTACGCCCGGGAGGCCATCGCGGCGTACCTGACCCGGGCTCGCCCGTCGATGGCCGCCCCGCGCTCCAGGGCGGCGCTGTTCCTGAACCGGCGGGGGGGCCGGCTGACCCGCCACGGGGTGGCCCGGGTCCTGGCCGAGCACGCCGGCCGGGCCGGGATCCGGCGGTCCGTGTCGCCGCACACGCTCCGGCACTCGTTCGCCACCCACCTCCTGGAGGGCGGCGCGGACGTCCGGGTCGTGGGGGAGCTCCTCGGGCACGCCAGCGTGGCCACGACCCAGATCTACACGCTGGTCACCGAGGACCACCTCCGGGAGGTCTACTTCTCGGCCCATCCCCGGGCCCGCCGGGTCCCCGCCCCCGCGGCCCGGCCCGGCCGGAGCGCCTCGTGAGCTCCCATCTCGACGAGGCCGCCCTGGCCGCCCTCCGGGCCGCCCTGGAGTCCGAGCGGGCGATCCTCCGCCGGGAGATCGAGGACGCCGGAGGGGACCCCGACTCCGGGCAGGTCGGCGTGGACCTGGAGCGGGGGTTCGCGGACAGCGCCCACGCCACCGCGGAGCGGGCCAACCTGATCGCGGTCCTGGACGGGCTCCGGGGGAACCTCCGGGAGGTGGAGCACGCCCTGGCCAGGATGGAAGCGGGGCGCTACGGGACGTGCGAGCGGCGCGGGGAGCCCATCCCGCTCGAGCGGCTCGAGGCCCTCCCCGCGGCCCGCCTGTGCATCTCCTGCAAGTCGAGGACCCCTTGACCGGAGCTCGCGACACGCGCGTGTCCCGGGTCCTCCTCCTGGTCGGCGACTCCTTCGGGGTGGGCGCCGCCCCCGACGCGGCCCGGTATGGCGACGAGGGCGCGAACACCCTGGGGAACACCGCCCGGGCAGTGGGGGGGCTGCACGCCCCCAACCTGGGCCGCCTGGGGCTGGGCGCGCTCACCGAAGTCGCCGGCGTCCCTCCCGAGGCGGGGCCGGGCACGGCCCACGGGCGGCTCACCGAGCGCTCCGCGGGCAAGGACACCACCACCGGCCACTGGGAGATCTGCGGGATAGTCCTGGACCACCCGTTCCCCCTGTACCCGGATGGGTTCCCCGCCGAGGTGATCGAGCCGTTCGAGCGCGAGATCGGGCGACCGGTACTGGGCAACCGCCCGGCCTCGGGGACCGAGATCATCGCCGAGCTCGGGGAGGAGCACCTCCGCTCGGGGGGCCCCATCGTCTACACGAGCGGCGACTCGGTGTTCCAGGTGGCCTGCCACGTACGGGTCGTCCCCCTGGAGCAGCTGTACGAGTGGTGCAGGGCCGCCCGGCGCATCCTGGACGGCGAGCACCGGGTGGGACGGGTCATCGCCCGGCCCTTCGACGGCGAGCCCGGCGCGCTGTTCCGCCGGCCGGAGCGCAGGGACTTCTCGGTCCCCCCGCCCGGACCGACCCTGCTCGACGCGTGCCGGGCGGCCGGGGTGGCCGTGTACGCCGTCGGGAAGATCCAGGACATCTTCGACGGCCGGGGGATCTCCGAGGCCAGCTACTCGGACTCGAACGACCACGGGATCGATCTCTCGATCGAGTACCTCCGCCGGCCCTCCCCCTCGCTCGTGTTCGCGAACCTCGTGGACTTCGACTCGAAGTACGGGCACCGGAACGACCCGGCCGGATACGCGAGGGCCGTGGAGGCCCTGGACGCCAGGATCCCGGAGCTGGAGGCCGCCCTGGACGGCGGCGCGATGTTCCTGACCGGGGACCACGGGTGCGACCCGACCATCGCCATGTCGACCGACCACACCCGCGAGCACGTCCCGGTCCTCGTCTCCGGGGTCCCCGGGGGCCCGTACGACGTGGGGACCAGGAGCTGCTTCGGAGACCTGGGAGCCACGGTGGGCGACCTCCTGGGAGCCTCCAGGGAGGGGTTGGTCGGGGAGAGCTTCGCGGGGGGGATCCTGGGGTGACGGGAGCGGGGCGGGGGGCGCCGCGGTGACCGACCCGCGGGACGTCATCGCGGCCAAGCGCGACGGGAGGGCCATCCCCGAGGAGGACCTGGACGGGTTCGTGCGGGCGTACGCCCGGGGGGAGATCCCCGACTACCAGGCCTCGGCCTTCCTGATGGCCGCGTACATCCGGGGGATGGACACCGCCGAGGCCCTGGCCCTCACCCGGGCCATGGTGGCCTCCGGCGAGACCGTGGAGCTCCGGGGGGTGACCCGGCCGATCGTGGACAAGCACTCCACCGGGGGGGTGGCCGACAGCGTGACGCTCGTGTTCGCGCCGCTGGCCGCGGCCCTCGGCCTCGCCGTGGCCAAGCTCTCCGGACGGGGCCTGGGCCACACGGGGGGGACCCTGGACAAGCTCGAGTCGATCCCCGGCCTCCGCACCGAGCTCGAGGCGGACGCCTTCGTCCGGCAGGTCGAGGAGGTGGGCTGCGCAGTGGCCGCCCAGACCGCCGACCTCGTGCCGGCCGACAAGGTCCTGTACGCCCTGCGCGACGCCACGGCCACCGTGTCGTCGGTTCCGCTCATCGCGGCCAGCGTGATGTCCAAGAAGCTGGCCGTCCCCACCCACCACGTCCTGCTCGACGGGAAGGCGGGGAGCGGGGCGTTCATGAAGACCACCCGGGAGGCGACGGACCTGGCCGCCCTGTGCGCCGAGATCGGGCGGGGATGGGGGCGGGCCATCCGGGCCGCGGTCACCGACATGTCCCAGCCCCTCGGCGAGGCCATCGGGAACGCCCTGGACGTCGCCGAGGCGGTGGAGATCCTCTCCGGCGCCCGCCCGGGGCGCCTCCATGACCTGGTGGTGACGTTCGCCACCGAGGCCGTGGCCCACTTCATGGGCGCGGGCCGGGAGGAGGCCCGGACCCGGGTCGAGGGCGTGCTGGACTCCGGCCAGGCGCTGGCCTCGTTCGCCCGGATGGTCGAGGCCCAGGGCGGGGACCCCCGGGTGACGGAGGATCCATGGGCGGTCCTGCCCCGGGCCCCCGTGATCCGGCCCATCCTGGCCGACCGGACGGGGTACCTGGCCGCCGTGGAGGCCGAGGAGCTGGGCCGGGCCAGCGTCGACCTGGGGGCCGGCCGCCACCGCAAGGACGACGCGATCGACCCGGCCGCGGGTATCGTCTTCCTCCCGAAGATCGGCGACCGGCTGGAGGCGGGCATGGAGATCGGCGTGGTGCACGGGCGCGACGAGGATGCGGCGGGGGCCGCGGCCGGACGGGTGCTGGCGGCGCTCGCGGTGAGCGAGGAGCCAGTGGAGGCCCCTCGGCTCGTCTACGGCTGGCACGGGGCGGCGCCATGAGCGGCCGGCCCCGCGGGGGGTCCGCGTGCTGGCCGTCCTGACCCTGGAGCAGGCCAGGTTCGCCCTCTACCTGGCCATCGCGCTGATCCCGGCCCTGGTCCTGCACGAGTACGCGCACGCGTGGGCCGCGGTCCGCCGCCACGACGCCACGCCCCGGTTCTACGGGCGGCTCTCGCTGAACCCCCGGCCCCTGATCGACCCCTTCGGAAGCGTCATCCTCCCCGGGCTGATCCTGCTGCTGTGGGCTGCGGGGTTCCCGCTGCCGGTGTTCGCCTACGGGAAGCCGATGCCCCGGAACCCCGCGGCGCTGGCCAACCCGGACAGGGACACCACGCTCATCGCCGTGTCCGGACCCGTGGTGAACCTCCTGGTGGCGGTGGTCGCGGGCGCGCTCTTCCGGGCCACCGGCTTCACCGGCATCGGTGAGGTCGCGGCCGCCTTCGTGGTGGTGAACGTGTCCTTCTTCGTCTTCTACCTGATGCCGATCCCGGGCCTCGACGGCGGGACGATCCTCCAGAGGTTCCTTCCGCCCCGACCCCGGGAGGTCTTCCGGTCGGGCGAGCAGTACCTGGCCCTGTGGATGCTCCTGGCGTTCTTCCTGCTCGGTCAGCTGCTGCTGCTCCCCATCGTCAGGGCGCTGTCGAACGGCCTGTGCGACCTCCTGGCCGGGGGGAACTGCCTCTGAGGGCGAGCCTCCCGGGGAGAGCGGGTGGCGCACGCTATCATCCGGCCATCGACGCGCCTCCCGAACGACGCGCCGCGGGGTCGCCTCCGGCCGACCTCGCCGACCAGCCCGCCGCCGACGCGGGTGAGTTCGCCGTCCGGCTCCCCGTGTTCACGGGGCCGTTCCGGGCCCTGGCCGAGCTGATCCTGGAGCACCGCATGGACGTGTGCGACGTCCCCCTGGCCCGGATCACCGAGCGGTTCCTGGCCCGGGCCCGGGACGCCGAGACGTGGTCCCTGGAGGAGGCCACCTGGTTCCTGGCGGTGTGCTCGGCCTTCCTGGAGCTCAAGGTGGGGCGACTGATGCCCAGGCACACCGAGCCGCTGGAGGAGGACCTCCTGGGCGGCCCGAGCCCCGACCTGGCCTTCGCCCGGAGCCTCGAGCTGGCCGCTTTCCGCCGGGTGGCCGTCGACCTGGTCCGGACGATGGAGGAGGCGGCCGCCTACCTCACCCGGGCCGCCGGCCCGCCGCCGGAGCTCGCCCACCTCTACCCCGACCCCATGGAGAAGGTCACCCCCGACCTCCTGGCCAGCACGGCCGGGTCGCTGCTCCGGCCGCCCCCGCCGGTGGACATGTCGCACGTCCAACCGATCCGGGTGACCATGGCCCAGGCCCTCCGGGAGGTCACCGACCGCCTGGGCGGAGGAGGAGCGGTGCGGTTCCGGGACCTGGTGGCCGACTGCGAGGAGCGGATCCACGTCGTGGTCCGGTTCCTGGCCCTCCTGGAGCTGTACCGCGACGGCAAGGTGGAGCTCTCCCAGGCCCGGACGTTCGGGGAGATAGAGATAACGTGGCAGGAGGAGGCACGGTGACGGGAGGCGGGGACGTGGACCGGTCCGAGGTGACGCGCGCGGTGGAGGCCGTGCTCTTCGTATCCGACGAGCCCCTCACCACCGCGGTCCTGGCCCAGGCGGTCGACGTGCCCCGCCGGGTGGTGGAGGAGGTCCTGGTGGACCTGTCCTCCTCGTACGAGGACCGGGAGGCCGGGATCGTCCTGCGGAACGTGGCCGGCGGTTGGCGCCTGGCCACCCACCCGGCCGCCGCCCCCGCGGTGGAGGGGTTCGTGCTCTCCTCGCGGCACGCCCGGCTGACCAGGGCGTCGCTGGAGACCCTGGCCATCGTGGCCTACAAGCAGCCGGTCACCCGCCACCAGGTCTCGGC
>JACQTL010000342.1 GCA_016210805.1 Actinomycetota bacterium
CGCGCCCACCCCCGAGCCGACCGCGGACCCCACGGGGTCCCCCTCGCCGGGCCCCACCGGATCCCCGGGTTCCCCCGACCGGGGCGGGGGCGGCATCCCCTGGGCCCCGGCCGCCGCCGGGCTCGGCGCGGTGGCCGCACTGGCCGGTGGATGGCTGATCCTGCGCCGGTCGCGGCGCGGGAACCGTTAGTCTCGGGCCCTCATGAGCGACACCTCGCCCGCGGGCCGGCCGGACATCGTCCTGGTCGTCTGGGACTCCGCCCGAGCCCTTGACCTGCCCCTCTTCGGGTTCCCGGCGGACACCGCCCCGTTCCTCGAGCAGCTCGGACGGAGCTCGCTGGTCTACGAGAGGTGCGTGAGCCCCTCGCCCTGGTCGATCCCGGCCCACGCCTCGATGTTCACGGGGCGGCTTCCCTCGCAGCACGGGGCCACCGAGCTCTCCTGGACCCTCCCCCCTGACGTGCCGACCCTGGCCGAGTCGCTCCGCCGGGCCGGGTACCACACCGCGGGGGTGTCGGCGAACGACCTGGTCGGCCCGCCCTACGGCCTGGACCGCGGGTTCGACAGCTACCGGAGCATGCGGTCGGCGAGCGGCCGGCTCCGGGGCCGGCGGGGGGGAAGGTCCCGCGACGCGTCGAGCACCAACCGCGTCGTGGAGCGGGAGCTGTCCCAGGCTCCCGAGGACCGGCCGCTGTTCCTGTTCGTGAACCACGTCGACGCCCACCTCCGGTACTGGGCTCCCCGTCCGTGGCGGTTCCGGTTCCTCCCGCCGTGGGCCACCCCGGAGGACGCCGAGCGGCTCGACCAGAGCATGATCCGCCACCTGTCCGGAACCGGCGGGCTGGACCTCCGCGACCTGGACGTCCTGCGGACCATGTACCACGGCGAGCTACGGTTCCTCGACGAGCGGCTGGAGGAGATAGTCCAGATGCTCCGGCTCACCGGGAGGTGGGAACGGACCGTGCTGGCCGTGGTGGGCGATCACGGCGAGAACGTGGGCGACCACGGGCTCCTCGGGCACTTCTACAGCCTGCACCAGACCGTGCTGTGGGTCCCACTCGTGCTGCGCATCCCCGGGGGGCCGTCGGGGCGCATGCCCCACCTCGTCCAGAACATGGACCTGTTCCCCACGCTGCTCCGCCTCGGCGGTGCCCAGGTCCCCGGGCCGATCGAGGCGGAGCACCTCCCGATGGAGCCGGAGGGCGGCCGCGTGTACGCGATCTCGGAGACCCTCGCCCCCTTCCCCCCGACCTCGGCGCTCCGCCGCCTCCACCCGGCGGGGGACTGGGACCGGTTCGACGTCGGGCTCCGGGCCGCCCAGGACGTCGAGGGGATGAAGCTGGTGGCCGGGACGGACGGCTCCAGGCGCCTGTTCGACGTCTCGACGGACCCCTTCGAGACCGAGGACGCCGCCGACCGCCTTCCCGTCACGGTGGAGCGGCTCCTCAAGGTGCTCCGGGGCACCCCTCCTCCCCGGGTCCTCCCCCCGCGGGAGCCCGAGCTGGACGAGGAGACCGCGGCCCGCCTCCGGGACCTCGACGTGCTGGACTGACCGGCAGGCCGCGAAGCCCCCTGCGTTAGGCTCTCGTCCATGTGCAGGAGCATCAAGACCCTCCGCCGGCCGGGGGAGCCGGCGACCGGCGAGGAGATCAGGGCCGCCGCCCTCCAGTTCGTCCGGAAGGTGAGCGGCTACCGGGTCCCCTCCAGGGCGAACGCCGAGGCCTTCGACCGGGCCGTGGAGGAGGTGGCGGCGTCCTCCGCCCGCCTCCTGGCATCGGTCGGGCGCCCCGCCCTCTAGGCGGTCGGGCCGAGCCCCGGCCGCCGGCCCGGCCGGCCGATCAGCTCGAGGGCGGTCCCGTCATCCGGCCGACCTGCGCTTCCACGGTGCCCGAGTCCCTGACCAGATCCGTGTAGATCCTCCCCCGGCGGAGGAGCCCGTCCTCGAGGTCGAATATGTTCACCCCGACGAACGCCATGGCGCTCCCGTCGGGGCGCGTGCCAGACATCCTCCACTCCATCCAGAGCTCGTCCCCGGCCCCGGCCGTGGACAGGACCTCCGCCCGGAGGTCGGGGAAGGTCTCGAGCAACCGCCTGAAGTTCCGCCGGACCTCGTCGACGCCCCGCACTTCCTCCCCCAGCCGGGCCGGAGCCACGTCCTCGTAGTCGGGGTGGAAGCACGCGACCGCGGCCTCGCGGTCGTGCCGCGTCATCGCGTCCGTCCAGCGCTCCACGAGCCGCCGGGGGGCCGACACCGGTCACTCCTCGCCGGCGCCGGTGGCGGCC
>JACQTL010000345.1 GCA_016210805.1 Actinomycetota bacterium
GCGAGATCAGAGGTGGCGGTCCGTTCAACGTGCTCCACGGGACCCTCCCGCCCGCCAGCGCCGGCGCGCCCGCACCGCCATCACGTCGTGATCGGGACCGCGCCCGTGCGTTCGCCACGTACCCGGGTGCCGCCGGGGTCCGACCACGGTTGCGACGCGAGGGGGTCCGGCGGAGATGCACGCGCAGACGCGGCGGAGCGCCGGAGGGCGCGGAGCCGCGGCGAGAACATCGCAGCGTAGGAGCCCCCTCGCGTCGCACCCAGGCGATCACTCCGCAGGTGCGTGTCCGATGTCGGTCCGAGCCCGGGGGTTAGCCGCCGATCATGCTCATGCTGCGGGTGGGGCGGACAAAGTCGGGGTGGTTGATGCGGTGGCCCTCCCACTTGGCCCACACACCGGCCCGGATCAGCCCGACGAGCTCGTCGTCGCTCGCCCCGGAGCGGAGCGGGTCCCGGAGGTCCACCTCCTCCAGGACGAACAGGCAGGCCAGCAGCTTCCCGTCGGACGTGAGCCGGAGCCGGTTGCAGGTGTCGCAGAACGGCTCGGTCACCGACGAGATGACCCCGATCGCCCCGGGGGCGCCGTCGGCGAACCGGTACGTCGACGCGGGATGGGGCTCCCCGTCGGCCGGCACCAGCGGCAGCTCGGCGTCGATCCGCTGGAGGACATCGGCGTTCGGGACGACCTTGTCACGTTCCCAGCGATGCTCCGCGTCGAGGGGCATGTACTCGATGAACCGGACCTCGTAGCCGGTCTCCCTGGCGAACCGGGCGAAGCTCACCACCTCGCCGTCGTTCTGCCCCCCGATCACCACCACGTTCAACTTGATGGGCACCAGGCCCGCGCCCTCGGCCGCCCGGAGCCCGCCGAACACCCGCTCCAGCGCGTCGCGACGGGTCATCTCGGCGAACCGGTGCCTGAGCAGCGAGTCGCACGAGACGGTCACCCGGTCGAGCCCGGCCTCGGCCAGCGGGCCGGCCAGCCGGTCGAGGAGGATGCCGTTCGTGGTCATCGAGAGCTCGAGGTCGGGATCCCGCTCCCGGAGCATCCGCACCAGCGCGGGCAGGTCGCTCCGCACGGTGGGCTCCCCGCCGGTGAGCTTCACCGCCCGGACCCCCAGCGAGGAGAACACGCCCACCACGCGGTCGATCTCCTCGAAGGTCAGGATCTCGGGCTTGGGCAGCCATCTCAGGCCCTCGGCGGGCATGCAGTACGTGCACCGGAAGTTGCACCGGTCGGTGACCGACACGCGGAGGTCGTCGGCCACCCGTGCGAACGTGTCGATCAGGGGGCCCGCGGGGGGGTGTCCCTGAGCCAGGATCCGGGGATCGGGGCGTCCGTCGTCCACGGACAAGAGACTACTCGGGATCGCGTTGACGCCCATTGCCCGGTCTGGGATACATGGCGGCTCGGTCGGCCGCACGCTCGCCGATCGAGGAGGGGGGGCAGGGACGATGGGCACCGTCGAGACGACGGCCGGGGCCGCCGCGCGGGCGGTCGACGCCGTCAAGGTCTACGGGAGGGGGGACACCGCCGTCCGGGCCCTGGACGGGGTGACGATCGAGTTCCCCACGGGAGCGTTCACCGCGATCATGGGGCCGTCCGGATCGGGCAAGTCCACGCTGCTGCACTGCATGGCCGGCCTCGACCGCTTGACCGGCGGCCGGGCGTTCATCGGCGACACCGACATCACGACCCTCGACGAACGCCACCTGACCCGGAACCGCCGCGACCCGATCGGCAGCGTGTTCCAGGCCAACAACCAGATCCCGACCCTCACCGCGGCGGAGAACATCTCGCTCCCCATGGACATCGCGGGGCGGGATCCCGACAGGGCGTGGATGAGCCAGGTCGTCGACATCCTCGGCCTCTCCGACCGGCTGACCCACCGGCCGGCCGAGCTCTCCGGGGGTCAGCAGCAGCGGGTCGCCGCGGCCCGGGCCCTCTCCAGCCGGCCGGCCATCGTCTTCGCCGACGAGCCCACCGGGAACCTGGACTCCAGGTCCGGCGGCGAGCTGCTGGCCTTCATGCGCGAGGCCGTGAGGGAGTTCGGGCAGACCATCGTGCTGGTGACCCACGACCCCACGTCGGCGGCTTACTCCGACCGGGTGGTGTTCCTGGCGGACGGGCGCGTCGTCGACGAGCTGCACGCCCCCACGGCCGAGCGGGTGCTCGACCGGATGAAGTCCCTGGGGGACTGACCGGCCATGTGGCGCGCGACCCTGAAGGGCCTCCTGGCCCACAGGTTCCGGCTGATCCTCACGGCCGTGTCCGTGGTGCTCGGCGTGGCCTTCGTGGCCGGCACGTACGTGCTGACCGACACGATCGGCAACGCCTTCAACCAGCTCGTCACGGAGTCCACCGAAGGCGTGGACGTGATCGTCCGGGCCGACGCCCCCTTCGAGGAGCAGTTCGGCGGTCCGGGCGGCGGCGGCGAGCGGATCCCCGAGGGGCTTCTGGGGGCGATACGCGGGGTGGACGGGGTCGCCTCGGCGGACGGCAGCGTGTTCGGCTACGCCCAGTTCCTGGGCAAGGACGGGGAGCC
>JACQTL010000346.1 GCA_016210805.1 Actinomycetota bacterium
CTGGCCTGCAGCGACCACCGGTTCCAGGGGCCCCTCCGGGCCCTCCTGGCCGGAGAGGGTGTGGTGGAGAGGTCGGAGCTCCTGATGTGGCCGGGGGGCGCGTCGGCCCTCGGCGGGCCGGACGCCGGCCGGGTGATGGCCGCCCTGGAGACCGTGGCCGGGGAGCGGCCTCCGGCCCGGCTCCTGCTCGTGGCCCACCAGGGCTGCCGGGTCCCCGGGGCGTACGTGGCCAGGGCCAGGGATCCCTTCCGGACGCGCCGGCTGGTCACCCGCCGCCGGCGCCTGGCCGTGGGCCGGGTCCGCCGCCGCCTGGGGCTCGAGCCCGAGCTGTGGTTCCTGTCCGTGCGCGGGGCCCGGCGGGTGGCGCCCGGCGGAGCCGTCCAGCCTCGACCCGGCGCCCGGCCCGGCGATCGGTTGGCCGGGGCCGGATAGGCTACGACCTCACCATCGGGGAGCAGGCGAGGAGGAGCTCGGCGGATGGCGCGCGCACCGAGGGTCCGGCTCGGGGGAGTGACCTACCACCATCCCCTGGCCTTCTGGGTCGGGATCGCCTCCGTGTCCGCGGGCGTGCTGCTCCACCTCCCCGTGTTCATCGGGGCCCGCGACATGGGCTACCGCCTGGTGGACATGCCCGTGGACGGGACCATGACGGCCGGCATGCTCCTGATCGTGGCCGGGCTGGCCTCCACCGCGTACGGGCTCTTCCCCCGCCTGTCCGAGGTCAGCAGGTCCCACGTCGCCCGGATCCGGGTCCGGGCCCTGGACGATGCGCCGATCCGCTCCACGCACGTCGGCCTGCTCCTGGTGATGGCCGCGGCGATAACGATCGACGTGATGAAGCCGACCACCCTGGCGTTCGTGGTGCCCGGCATGGCCCGGGAGTACGGCCTGCGGTCCCCGGTGAACCCGGCGGGCTCGATCCCCGTGGCCATCCTCCCGCTGGCCGGCATCACCGGGACCGTGATCGGGTCGTTCCTGTGGGGCTACCTGGGGGACCGGATCGGGCGCCGGGCCTCGATCCTCCTGGCCGGGGTGATCTTCGTGGCCACGGCGATCTGCGGCTCGATGCCCGGGTTCTGGTGGAACGTCCTCATGTGCTTCGTCATGGGCCTGGGCGCGGGGGGCATGCTGCCCATCACGTTCACCCTGATGGCCGAGACGATCCCCGCCCGGCACCGGGGGTGGATCATGGTCCTGATCGGGGGCGACGTGGCCGGGGCCTACATCATCACCAGCTGGCTGGCGTCGTGGCTCTCCCCCACGTTCGGGTGGCGGATCCTGTGGCTCCTCGGCCTGCCCACGGGACTGGTCCTGATCCTCCTGAACAGGTGGATCCCGGAGTCCCCGCGCTTCCTCCTGGCCCGGGGCCGAGATCCCGAGGCCCGGGCGGTGATGGAGCGCTACGGCGCGACGGTGATCGAGGAGGACCGCTCCGAGCTGGCCGTCGAGGAGGGGGTCCAGAGCCGGTGGGCCCAGCTGTTCGCCCGGCCCTTCCTGGGGGTCTCCGCGGTCGTGGCCCTCCTCGGCCTGGGGGTCGGCCTGGTGAGCTTCGGCTTCCAGCTCTGGATACCGTCCAACCTCCAGCGCCTCGGCTTCACGGAGGTCACGGCCGACCGGATGCTCAGGGACGCCGCCCTGATCGGCTTCCCGGCGAACTTCCTGGTGGCCTGGGCCTACGGGTTCTGGAGCAGCCGGGGGACGATGATCCTGCTCGCCACGATGACGGCCGCCGCGCTGTTCGGGTTCGCCGTGGCCGGCGACTCCGTGGCCACCAACAGGGTGCTCCTGCACGCCCTGCTGGTCGTGCCGATCTGGGGGATCAGCTCCGTGGTGGCCGTCCTGTCGGCGTACAGCTCGGAGGTGTACCCGACCCTGATCCGCTCCCGGGGGACCGGCCTGGCCGCCGGGATCAGCAAGTTCGGGGGGGTGGTCATCATCGCGCTGGTGGTCGCCTCCGTGGCCCCGCCGTCCATCGTCGGGACCGCGCTCATCGGGGGGGTCCCGATGCTCCTCGCCGCGGTCGCGGTGCTCGTCTTCGGGGTGGAGACGCGCCGGCGGCGCCTGGAGGAGATCACGGCCGAGGAGATGGGCGCGACGGTCGGGTGACCGCCCGCCCGGGAGCCCGGCGCCGCTGCATGTAGCCGTACGTGCAACATCTTGCAACAAGGCGTATCCTTGGGCCCGTGCCGCGCGCGGTCCCCGTCCTGGTCATGGCCGTAGCCCTCGGGGCCTCCGCCTGCTCCCCCCGAGGGAAGAGCGGCGGGGAAGGCCGCCTGGAGGCGGTGGCCACCGTCTCCCCCGTCACGAACATCGTCCAGAACGTCGGCGGCGACCGGGTCCACGTGACCGGCATCGTCCCCGAGGGGACCAACAGCCACACCTTCGTCCCCGCTCCGTCCGACGCCAGGACCCTGGCCGAGGCCGACGTCGTGTTCATGAACGGGATGCACCTGGAGGAGCCCACCCTCGAGCTGGCCACGGCCAACGTGGCCCGGGGGGTCCCCATCGTGATGCTCGGCGACCGGGCCGTCCCGCCGGAGGAGCACGTCTACGACTTCAGCTTCCCCCGGTCCGGGGGCGACCCCAACCCCCACGTGTGGACCAACCCGCCATACGCCCGGCGGTTCGCCGAGATCGTCCGCGACGTGCTGGTCGAGC
>JACQTL010000040.1 GCA_016210805.1 Actinomycetota bacterium
CGGCGAGACCCACACCGAGCCGAACGCCACCCCGGCCAGCACCGCGCCGAGGAGCGCCGCCACCAGGACGGCCATGGCCACGCGGTACCGCCGTACGGCGGCGGGCTCTCCCACGCTACCGGTGGAGCGCCTCGGCCAGGAGCCGGAGGCCCTGGACGATCCGGGGTCCCGGGCGGGTCACCAGGTCGGAGTCCACCAGCTCGACCCGGCCCTCCGCCACCGCCCGGATGGCCCCGAAGCCCGGCCGGTCGGCCACGGCCTGGGGACTCGTGGCGGACTCCGGGGTGGCCAGGTACACCTCGGGGCTCTCGGCCACCAGGCGGTCCACCGACCACGACGGGTAGTCGGCCCTGGCTCCCGCGGACACCGGGTCGCACCCGGCCAGCTCCAGGAGGTCGAACAGGAAGGTCCCCGGCCCCACCGTGGTGAGGGGCGGGCCGTAGAAGACCTCGAAGAAGCAGGTGACCCTGGGCTCGGCGGCCACGGCCTCACGGACGGCGTCGGCCTCTGCGGCCATCTCCTCCACGAGGGCCTCGGCCTCGCCCGTGGCTCCGGTCAGCCGGCCGACCACCCCGATGTCGTCGAGCAGGTCGTCGAGGTCGGTCGCGTCGAGTGTGACCACCGGCACCCCGAGGTCGCGGAGCCGGTCCTTCCAGTGCTCGCCCCCCGAGATGGTCAGGAACAGGTCGGGCTCCAGGGCCACGACCTTCTCGACGTTCGGGTCGACGCCGAACTCGCCGGCGCCGCCGACCTCCTCGACCTCCCGGGCCTCGGGAGGGTAGTCGTCGAAGGGTCCGGCCACCCCGACCAGCCGGTCTTCCAGCCCGAGGGCGAACACGACCTCGGTGAGGGACGGCGCGTAGGTCACGATCCGGGACGGCTCCGAGGCCACGGTCACCTCGACGCCGTCGTCGTCCACCACCGTCACCGGGAAGGCATCCTCCACCTCGGTGGTGGCCGACGGGGACCCGGTCGGCCGGTCGGTGGACGGGCCGCCGGCCCGCTCGCACGCGGCGAGGATCAGGACGACGAGCAGGAGCAGGGCCGGGAAGGCCCGAGAGCGTGGGGTCGGCATGGAGCGCCTCCTCTCTCGCGAAGGACCGCACGTCCTGGCCGCCGCGGCAGGTCTCCTGGCTCTCGGATCCTCGCTCCCCCGACCTTCCCAGGGCCTCCCGGCCCCAGTGGCATCTTCGGGCTCGCTCCCCGATGACAGTGGCGCGACCGCGCCGGATTCTCACCGGCTTCCCTCTACGCGGGACTTGCCCGCTCCGGCCCTCCCGGACTGCCTCCCGGGACGGCCGCCGCGACGGCGCGCTCTTTACTTGACCGGGATGCTATCCCAACCGGGCCACTACGGCTGGCGGGGGGGACGGGGCGCGTTCTACACTCGTGCGTTGGTCGTGCGAGAGGGCCCATGAGGAGCATCTTCGCCAGCGTGGCCGTCGTGCTCGTCCTGGCGGGCTGCCGCACCCCGGCCTCGGGCGAGAGCTCCCTCGCCGAGCCGGCAGCCCCGGCGATACCCCCCGAGCCCAGCCCCTACACCCAGGTCACCGCGGGCCCGGTCCAGGCGCTGGTGCCCAACCGCTGGGACGCCGCCGTCGTGACCGGGCAGGACACGCTCCAGGAGGGGCTGATGGCGTCCCCCCGGCTGGAGGACTGGCGGCGGATGGACGGCTCGGTCCAGGGGATCAGCGCCATGTGGCTGGACGTGGCCAGGGTGGGCATCCCCACCGACTACTACTACCTGGCCGCCTCGGCGCCCCTCCTGGGGGCCCTCACCGGCGGGGAGGACTGCCGGCGGAGGTTCCACCGCGTGATCGTCGACCACCGGCCGTCGTTCGCCGCCGATGACCCCTCGGCCGGCGACTTCGTGGCCCGGGCGGCCGGCACGTGCACGACGGCGTCCGGGCGGTCGACCAGATGGGCCTACTTCGTGGCCGCTCCCGGGTTCGGCCCCGTCCGCGAGGTGGGGATCCCGAACTCGGGCCTGTACGTGGTGGTCGCGGTGGTCCGCGACTCCCCGGAAGCCGCACGCGAGCTCCGCCAGCTCCTCCAGGGCGCCCGGTTCGGCGGCACGACGGTTTTGGAGCTCCTCCAGGCGGCCAGGACCTCGGCCGGCCAGCTGTAGCTACCTCGGCGACCGGTCCACGAAGGGCGGCTTCACCACCTCGGCGGGAGCCCGCCGGCCCCGGACGTCCACCTCCACCCGGTCGCCGGCCGTGAACCGGCCCGCCGGCTCGAGGTAGGCCAGGGCGATCCCCACCCGCAGGGTCGGGGAGAACGTCCCGCTGGTCGTCTCCCCCACCCGGTCGCCGCCCGCGAAGACCGGATAGTGGGCCCGGGGGATCCGCCGGTCGAGCATCCGCAGCCCCCACAGCCTGGCCGGGACCCCCTCCTCCCGCCGGCGGAGCAGCGCGTCCCGGCCCCGGAACGGCCCCTTGTCGAAGGAGACCGCCCAGGAGGCCCCGGCCTCCAGGGGGGTCCGCTCCGTGGAGATGTCCTGGCCGTGGAGGGGGTAGCCCATCTCCAGGCGGAGGGTGTCCCGGGCCCCCAGGCCCACGGGCACCACCCCCCCGGAGTCCAGGATCTCCCTCCACAGGTCCACCACGACCCCGCCGGGGGGGAAGAGCTCGAAGCCCCGCTCCCCCGTGTAGCCCGACCGGGCCAGGATCAGGGGAACGTCCCGGTACCGGGCCTCGGCGCACCCCATGTAGCCCAGGCCGGCTCCCTCGGGGAGCAGGGCCCCAACGACCTCCACCGCGCGGGGCCCCTGGACGGCCAGGAACGACCAGTCCTCGTGGAGCACGAGGTCGACCCGGGAGCCGCCCGCCTCATCCAGCAGGACCTCGTGGACCCGTGCGGTGTTCGCCGCGTTGGGCACGACGAAGTACCGGTCCTCGCCCAGGCGGTAGACGATCAGGTCGTCCACGATCCCCCCGGCGTCGTCCAGGACCATGTTGTACTGGGCCCGGCCCACCTCGATCCGGGAGACGTCGTTGGTGACTGTCCTCTGAAGGACGTCCAGCGCCTCCGGGCCGGTGACGTCGAGCTTCCCGAGGTGGGTGAGGTCGAACACCCCGACGCCCTGGCGGACCGCGGCGTGCTCGGCCAGGGTCCCCCCGTACTCGATGGGCATCAGCCATCCGGCGAACGGCCCCAGCCGGGCCCCCAGCCTCCGGTGCTCGTCCTCCAGGGGGGTGCGGTGGAGGGCCGGGTCGGTGCTCTTCATCGGTCGCTCATCCTCTCCGCTCGCGCCCCCCGGCTGCGGGACGAGGCCGGCTGCCACGCGTTGTCGGGACGGCGGTAGTATGCCGTTCGGGCCACCCGCCCTCACCTCGGAAAGGACCGACGGATGCCGGACGACCAGTACGACGTGGCGGTCCTGGGCTCCGGGACCGGCGGCTACTCCGCCGCCCTCCGGGCCGCCCAGCTGGGCAAGCGCGTCGCCCTGATCGAGCGCGACGAGCGTCTCGGGGGGACGTGCCTGCTCCGGGGGTGCATCCCCACCAAGGCGCTGCTGCGCTCGGCCGAGGTCATGGACGCGGTCCGCCGGTCCGGCGAGTGGGGGATCGAGGCATCCGGCGAACCCGACTGGGACGGGATCCAGGCATTCAAGGGCAAGGTCGTGGACAAGCTCGTCGGGGGCCTGACCGGGCTGATCAAGGCGCGGAAGATCGAGGTGATCCGGGGAACGGGGAAGCTGGCCGGCGGCCCGGCCGTGGAGGTGGAGGGCCACGGCACGGTGAGGGCCTCGGACGTGGTCCTGGCCACGGGCTCCTACCCCCGGCTCCTCCCCGGGATGGAGGTCACCGACCGGGTGATCACCAGCGACCAGGCCCTGGAGCTCCCCTACATCCCGGGCTCCGCGGTGGTCATCGGGGCCGGAGCGGTCGGCCTCGAGTTCGCCTCCTTCTACCGGTCGATGGGCGCGGAGGTGACCGTGGTGGAGGCCCTCCCCCGCCTGGCCCCCCTGGAGGACGAGGACGTCTCCAAGGAGCTGGCCAGGGCGTTCCGCAAGCGCGGGATCGCCGCCCACGCCGGCGCCAAGGTGAAGGACGTGAAGGACGCCGGCGACCACGTGGAGGTGACCTACGAGGCCGGCGGCAGGACGGAGACCGTCTCGGCCGACGTCTGCCTGGTGGCCGTGGGCCGGGGGCCCGTGTCCCAGGGGCTCGGCTACGAGGAGGCCGGCGTCGAGCTGGAGCGGGGCCACGCCAAGGTGGACGGCCAGCTCCAGACGGCCGTCTCCCACGTGTGGGCGATCGGCGACCTGGCCGCCACGCCGTTCCAGCTAGCGCACGTCTCGTTCGCGGAGGGCATCGCCGTGGCCGAGCGCATCGCCGGGATAGACGTGCCGGAGATCGACTACATCGGGATCCCCCGGGTCACCTACTCGACCCCCGAGGTCGCCTCCGTCGGGCTCACCGAGGCCCAGGCCCGTGAGCGGGGACTGGAGATCGAGGTCGAGAGGTTCAGCATGCAGGGCCTGGGGAAGGCGAACATCGTCGGCGAAGGGGGGATGGTCAAGATGGTCGCCGTGGCGGACGGTGGCCCGATCGTCGGCGTACACATGATCGGGCCCCACGTGACCGACCTCGTGGCCGAGGCCCAGCTCATCACGAACTGGGAGGCCGCGGCCGGCGAGGTGGCCTCGCTGATACACCCGCACCCCAGCCTCTCCGAGGCCATCGGAGAGTCGGCGCTGGCCCTGGCCGGCAAGTCGCTCCACGCCCCGTGACCCGTGCCCCTACCACCGATCCGAGGAGCGTGAACAAGTGGCTACACCGGTGACCATGCCGCAGCTCGGCGAGACCGTCGTCGAGGGAACCATCATCAAGTGGCTGAAGCGGGAGGGGGAGTCGATCGAGCGCGACGAGCCGCTCTTCGAGATCTCCACGGACAAGGTCGACACCGAGGTCCCTTCCCCCGTCGCCGGCACGATCGCCAGGATCCTCGTGCCCGAGGGAGAGACGGTCTCGGTGGGCACCGAGCTCGCCCAGATCGAGGAGGGCGGCGACGGTCAGGCCGCCCCGGCCGCCGAGGTCACCCCCGCGGAGGCTGCCGAGGAGCCGGAGGAGGCCCCGCACGCCCCCGAGGAGGAGGCC
>JACQTL010000347.1 GCA_016210805.1 Actinomycetota bacterium
GATCATGGTCGCCGTCCCCGTGGTCTCCGGGGTGATCGGGATCGGCCAGACGTACCTGGCCAACCTGGTCGGGCTCAGGGTGATGCAGGACTTCCGCAACGCGCTCTACACGCACCTGCAGTCGATGTCGCTCCGGTTCTTCACCGCCACCCGGACCGGTGAGATCCAGTCGCGCCTGGCGAACGACGTCGGCGGGGTCCAAGGGGTGGTCACGGACACGGCGGCCTCGATCCTCTCGAACGTGGTGATCCTGGTCAGCACGCTGGCCGCCATGCTTGTCCTTTCCTGGCAGCTCACGCTGCTCTCGCTGTTCATGCTCCCGCTTTTCCTGTGGCTCACGTACAAGGTCGGCAAGGCCCGCCAGCAGGTCGCGGCCAGCACCCAGAAGACCCTCGCCGACCTGTCCGCGATCACCGAGGAGACCCTGTCGGTCTCGGGGATCCTGCTCTCGAAGGCGTTCGGACGGCAGCGGTTCGAGATCGACCGGTTCTCCGGAGAGAACCGCCGCCTGGCCGGCCTCCAGATCCGCCAGCAGATGATCGGCCGGTCGTTCTTCGCCGTCGTCCAGATCTTCTTCTCGATCGCGCCGGCCCTGGTCTACCTGGTGGCCGGGTGGGTGATCTCCGGCGACGCCGGGGCCATCAGGGCCGGGACGATCGTGGCGTTCACCACCCTCCAGAGCCGGCTGTTCTTCCCGATCGGGCAGATGCTCCAGGTGAGCGTCGAGGTCCAGACGTCGATGGCCCTGTTCCACCGGATCTTCGAGTACCTCGACATGACCGGGGACATCGAGGACGCGCCCGACGCCGTGGCCCTCCCCCGCGACCGGGTGGCCGGCCGGGTCACGTTCGATCGGGTGTGGTTCCGCTACGACACGCCTCCCGAGGACCGTCCACCGGTGTCGCCCGACGTGGACGGGGAGGACCCGGGGCTTCCGCCCCGCCTGTGGACCCTCGAGGACCTCGACGTGGACATCGAGGCGGGGCAGCTCGCCGCGCTGGTCGGCCCGAGCGGCGCCGGCAAGACGACGATGACGTACCTAGTGCCCCGGTTCTACGACGTCCAGCGGGGCGCCGTGCGGATCGACGGGGAGGACGTGCGCCGGATCCGGTTGGACTCGCTGGGCGAGATCATCGGGATGGTCACCCAGGAGACCTACCTCTTCCACGCCACCGTGCGGAGGAACCTCGTCTACGGGAGGCCTGACGCCACGGACGAGGAGCTGGAGGCCGCCGCCCGGGCCGCCTTCATCCACGACCGGATCATGGAGCTCCCGGAGGGCTACGACACGGTGGTCGGGGAGCGCGGCTACAAGCTATCCGGAGGGGAGAAGCAGCGCCTGGCCATCGCTCGGGTCATCCTCAAGGACCCCCGGATCCTGATCCTGGACGAGGCCACCTCGAGCCTGGACACGACGTCGGAGCGGCTCGTGCAGGAGGCCCTGAAGCCCCTCATGCGCGGGCGGACCACGATCGCCATCGCCCACCGGCTGTCGACGATCCACTCCGCCGACGTGATCTTCGTGCTCGACCGGGGCCGGGTGGTGGAGCGCGGCGACCACGCCGAGCTGCTCGCTCGCAGCGGGCTTTACGCCCGCCTCTACGAGCAGCAGTTCAGGAGCGGTGCGGTCGGAGCGGCCAGGCCGGCGCCGTCAGGCTGATCCGCAGGGAGTACGTCAGCAGGACGAACCCGTCGGGGAAGACGCTGTCCTCGCCCCGGACGAACCCCATCGACTCGTACATCCGCCGGGCAACCTCCATGCGTCTGGTGGTGGCGAGGGTGACGAGGGTGCGCGCCCGGGCCCGGGCCTCCTCGATCAGGGCTTCCATGAGCATGCGTCCGATCCGCCGGCCCCTGGCCTCGGGATGGACGCCCAGCATCCTGACGTGGGCCTCGTCGTCGGCCAGAGGAGGGTCGTCGTCGTCGATCCGCTGTCCGAGCTCGAGGGTCGCGGTGCCCAGGATCCGGCCGTTCTCCACGGCCACCAGGACCAGGGACCGCTCCGCCCTCCCGGCCACGTCGGCCAGGTGGTCAAGGTAGGCCTCCCAGTCGGGGTCATCCTCCCGGGCGAACTCACGGTAGGCGAGCGCCGTGACCTCGCCGGCCTCCACGTGCTCCTCCGGGGTCACCGGACGTATCTCGATCGCCATCGCCCGGGCAGCCTACGGGGGACGGGGCCTGTCGACCACCGGTCGCCGGTCGCGCCATGATGGGGCCGTGGTGACGGATCACCGGCCGGAGCTCTCCAGGCTTCTCCTCGAGGGGCACCGTCTGATCGGCGAGCAGATCGTGGAGGCCATGGAGGAGCGCGGGTACCCGGGTGTCCGCGCGGGGCACTCCGCCGTCCTGCTGCACATCGACCGGCGGTCGGGGAGCCGGCTGACGGAGCTCGCCGGCCGGGCCAGGATGTCGAAGCAGGGCATGATGCTCCTGGTGGACGAGCTCGAGGCGCTCGGGCACCTGCGGAGGGTCCCCGACCCGGTGGACGGCCGGGCCAAGGTGGTCCGCCTGACCGCCCGGGGCCGGCGCTACGCCGCCGAGGCCAGGCGGGTCGTGGCCGCGGTGGAGGGGCGGGTCCGCCGCCGCCTGGGCGACAGGAGGTACGAGGCCCTCCGGGCCGCGCTGGAGACGCTCGTCGAGGATGAGGGATGAGGCCCGAGGGAGGGACGGGATGAAGAGGCTCCGGGACCTGGAGCGGGCGGTCGACGCCCGGCTGGGCCGGTTCGACCGGGACGGCGTGCCTCGCCGGATCTGGGGGCGCGACCACACCGTGTGGCAAGAGGATCCGACCGAGGTCGCGGACCGGCTGGGCTGGCTCACCGTGGCCGACGACATGGACTCCCGGGTCGACGAGCTCGAGGGGTTCGCCGCCACGGCCTCCGGGGACGGGCTGACGGATGCGGTCCTCCTGGGCATGGGGGGGTCCAGCCTGGCCCCCGAGGTGTTCCGGGAGAGCTTCGGGGTGGCGGACGGCGCCCTCGACCTGCACGTCCTGGACACCACCCACCCCGAGCAGATCCTGGCCCTGGAGCGCTCGCTCGACCTCGACCGGACCCTCTTCCTGGTGGCCAGCAAGTCGGGGACGACGCTCGAGACCCGCTCCCACCTCGACCACTTCTGGGAGGGCGTGGGGGAGGGGTCCCGGTTCGTGGCCATCACCGATCCCGGGACCCCGCTCGCCGACCTGGCCGCGGAGCGGGGGTTCCGGCAGGTGTTCCTGAACCCGCCGGACATCGGGGGCCGGTACTCGGCGCTGTCCCTCTTCGGGCTGGTCCCCGCGGCCCTGATCGGGGCCGATCTCCGGGGCCTCCTGGCCTCGGCCCGGGAGGTCGCCGCGGAGTGCGGGCCGGCCGTCCCCCCCCGGGAGAACCCCGGGATCTGGCTGGGGACCGTGATGGGGGAGGCCGCCGCGCGGGGCATGGACAAGCTCACGCTGGTCCTGCCCGAGCGGATCGCCTCGTTCGGCGCCTGGATCGAGCAGCTCGTCGCGGAGTCGACCGGGAAGGGCGGCCGGGGGGTCCTCCCGGTAGAGGGGGAGACCCTCGGTCCGCCGGCGGTGTACGGCGAGGACCGCCTCTTCGTCGGGCTGGGGGACGCCGGTTACCTCACCGAACTGGAGGAGGACGGCCACCCCGTCGTCGTCCTGCCCTTCGCGGCGAACACCGAACTGGGGGGGCAGATGTTCGAGTGGGAGCTGGCCACTGCGGTGGCGGGCGCGGTTCTCGGGATCCAGCCGTTCGACCAGCCCGACGTGGGCGCGGCCAAGGAGGCCACGGCGCGGGCCCTGGAACGGCGGGGCGGCGCACGGCCCGACCGGGGTGACCTCCGGGAGCTCCTGGGGTCGGCCCGGCCCGGCGACTACCTGGCCATCCAGGCCTACCTCCCCCGGACCCCGGGGACCGCCGCGCACCTCCATGGGATCCGGATGGCTCTCCGGGACCGCCTGCGGCTGGCCACCACCGTCGGGTTCGGCCCGCGGTTCCTGCACTCCACCGGGCAGCTCCACAAGGGGGGCCCTCCCACGGGGATGTTCGTCCAGGTGGTCGAGCCCCCGGCCGAGGACCTCCCCGTCCCGGGCAGCCCCTTCACCTTCGGGGAGCTGCTCGCCGCCCAGGCCGACGGCGACCTGGAGGCCCTCCGGGCCCGGGGCCGGCGGGCGGTGCGGGTCTCGCTCACCGAGCTGGAGGCCGTGGCCTCCGGGTGACCGATCTCGGGACTCAGATGCCCGTTCCGACGTGCAGGAGCCGGCCCACGCCGTAGGTGATCGACGCCGCGGCGGCTCCGAACAGGAGCATCCGGCTCCCCGAGAGCAGCACGGGCCGTCCCGTGAAGGCGGACACGGCCCCGCCCACAGCGAACAGGGTGAGGCCGCTGGCCACGACGGACGCCATCGCCGCGCCGACCCCCGTCCCGAACATGAACGGGACCAGCGGGACCAGCGCTCCCAGGGTGAACGCCACGAAGGACGAGCCCGCCGCCCCCCAGGGCGAGCCCAGGCCCTCCTCGGGGTCGAGGCCGAGCTCCTCGCGAGCGTGGGCGGCCAGGGCCGTGTCCGGATCTCGCATCAGGGCCGCGGCGACCTCGTCGGCCACGTCCGGCGGGACGCCCCTCTCCCGGTAGATCCCGGCGAGCTCCTCGAGCTCCTCGGCCGGCGACCGCCACAGCTCGTGGGCCTCGGTGTGGATCAGCCGCTCGAACAGCTCGCGCTGGACGCGCATCGAGATGTACTCCCCCGCGCCCATCGAGAAGGCCCCGGCCAGGAGCCCGGCCACCCCGGTCAGGAGGATCACCCTGTTCGACACCCCGGCCCCGGTGACCCCCATGATCAGGGAGAGGTTGGAGACGAGGCCGTCGTTCACGCCGAAGATCGCGGCGCGGAGGGCCCCGCTCTTGCCCCGGGCTCGCTGCTCCGTTGCGCGGGGGCCGGGGTGGGGGACCATCCGGGGCCCACCCGGGTGGCGCCCCGGCCGCCTCCGCCGACGGGCCGTGGGCGAGGGGTCGGTCACCGGTCTCCCTGGCCTCCGCCCTGCTCCCTGAGGAACCGCTCCACCTCCGCGGCGAGCCCCTCGGCGCTCGGCCGCCCGGCGTCGATGCCCGGGTCGTGGGCCTCCTCGAGCCGGCGCACGTACTGGGCCAGGGGCTCGTTCTCCTCGGTGAGGTCGGAGACGGCCTCCTCCCAGGCCGTGGCCGCCCCGGGGAGCCCGCCCGGATCGACCTCCACCGCCAGGAACGAGGCCAGGCTCTCGATCAGGGCCAGCGTGGCCTTCGGGTTGGGCCCGGACGGGGCGTAGTGGGGGGTGGCCGCCCAGAGCGACACGGACGGGAGACCGGCCCGGTTCGAGGCGTCGTGGAGGACCCCGACGATGCCGGTCGGCCCCTCGTACCGTGACGTGGCCAGCCCGAGCCGCTGGGCCTCCGCGGGGTCGTAGGCCGACCCCGTGATCGGGACGGGGCGGGTGTGGGGCACGTCGGCCAGGAACGCTCCCCGCGTGACCAGGCGCTCGGCGCCGAGCCCCCTGGCGACGTCGACGAACGTCGATGCGAAGGTCCGCCATCGCACGTTCGGCTCTATCCCGGTGAACAGGACGACGTCCCGGTCCTCCACCCGGGCGTGGTGGAACTCGCTGGCCGGCCACTCGATCGTCCTGGTCACGCCCTCCTCCAGGCGGACCGTGGGCCGGTTCACCTGGAAGTCGAAGAAGTCCTCGGGGTCGATCCTGGCGAAGACGGTGGCCGCCCAGCGCTCCGCCAGGAACCGGGCCGCCCCGCTGGCCGCCTCACCCGCGTCGTTCCAGCCCTGGAAGGCCGCCACGACGACCGGGCCCGACATGCGGGGCCGGTGGAGGAACTCGACGGGATCCACCTCCACAGATTACCCCCCGCCCCCCTCGGGCCCGCGCTCAAGGCCGGCCCGTCGCCGCCGACAACACAGGAACGAGCCCCGGCGCCGGCGGGGCTCCGTCGCCGCCACAGGAGGGCCCGTGAGCACCAGGATGGAGGACCAGCGCTCGCCCGGGAGCGCCCCCCCGGCCGCGACGTCCGAGACGGCTGACCCGGCCACCTCCGAGGGGTCCTTCAGGGTCCTCTCCGACGTGGCCCGGTTGCTGGTCTCGGAGTCCGACCTGTCCCGGCTGCTCGACGCGATCGCCGACGCGCTGGCCGGGCTGATCCCCTACGACGACCTGACCCTCTACCAGGCCGACCTGGCCCTCCGCCAGCTCCGCCCGGTCCTGGTCCGGGGGGGCGACGCCGAGCAGATCCTCCTGTACGGGGCCTGCCCGTTCGGCCAGGGGATCAGCGGCCTGGCCGCCGAGCGGCTGGAGCCGATCCTGTCAAACGACGTCCATCTCGATCCGCGCGCGCAGCAGATCCCCGGCACCCCGCCCGACGAGCCGGAGTCGCTGGTGGCCGTCCCGCTGGTGGCCCGGGGCGAGCTCAAGGGGGTCCTCAGCGTCTACCGCGAGGGGGGCGGGAACTGGTTCACGGAGGACGAACGGGACCTGGCCACCAGGTTCGCGGAGATGGCCGCCCTGGCCCTGGACAACGCCCAGATCCGCCAGCGCCTCGAGTCGGAGAGCATCACCGACTCGCTCACCGGGCTGTACAACCACCGCTACTTCCAGGAGCGCCTGGCCGAGGAGATGCGCCGGTCGGACCGGACCCGCCGCCCGGTCGCGGTGATCCTGATCGACATCGACGACTTCAAGAGGGTGAACGAGGAGGGCGGCCACCTCTGCGGGGACCGCGTCCTGGCCGGCCTGGCCTCCGTCCTTCGCGAGGAGGCCCGCCAGGAGGACGTCCTGTGCCGGGTGGGCGGCGAGGAGTTCGCGCTGATCCTCCCGGGAACCGTGGCCCAGGACGCCGTCCTTTTGGCCGACCGGCTCCGCGAGGAGATCGACCGAACCGGGTTCGACGGGCCGGACGGCCGGATCACCGTGAGCATGGGCGTCGCCGAGGGGCCGACCCACGCCACGGGCCCCCGCGAGCTCATGGCCTGCGCCAACCTCGCCCTCCTCCAGGCCAAGGCGGCCGGGAAGGACCGGGTGGCCGCGTACCTGGAGGGGGAATGGAGCGGGATGCGGGCCGTTCCCCAGCACGAGTTCCGCACGATCGGCCACCTCAAGCTCCTCCAGGGGATCTCCCAGAAGCTGAACCGCCTCCAGGACGTCCGTCGGATCGGCGAGACCGTCCTCGTGGAGCTGAAGGACCTCATCGACTACCACAACTGCCGGGTCCACCTGCTGGAGCCAGACGGCGCGACCCTGCGACCGGTGGCCTTCCGGGGAGAGCTCTCCGAGTACCAGGGCGAGACCGAGGAGCTCCTGGTCACCGCGATGGGGCAGGGGATCACCGGGCGGGTCGCCGAGAGCGGCGAGCCCCTCTACGCCGCGGACGCGTCGCAGTGCGAGTTCGCCATCCAGATCGCCGGGACCCAGGAGGTCGACGAGTCGATCCTGGCCGTCCCCATGAAGTTCGACGGACGGGTCATCGGCACGATCGTCCTGTCCAAGCTCGACCTCAACCAGTTCGACGCCGACGACCTCCGGCTGCTCGAGGTGCTCGCCTCGCACGCCGCCGTGGCCTTCGAGAACGCCCGCCTGTTCGAGGAGGAGCGCCAGTCGGCCGAGACGGCCAACGCGCTCCTGCGCGTCTCCCAGGCCCTGACCAGGGCATCCACCCCGGACGCGGTCCTCTTCGAGGTGGTCGCCTCGCTGTCCCACCTCGTCGGGTGCCCGGCGGCATCGGCCTGGGTGCGGGACGACGACGGGACCTTCCGGTGTCGGGCCGAGGTGGGGCACACGCCGAACCAGGCCGCCCGGCTGGAGGCCGTCGAGATGGACGGCGACGTCGTGGCCCGGCACCTGGCCTCGAGCGAGGACCCGTTCTTCCTGCCGGCCGAGGTGGTCGGGGCCCTGCCCCACGACCTCCACGTCTGGGAGGAGCCCCAGTCGGTGCTGGTCGCCCCGGCCAGATGGGGCACCGATGGGTTCGGCATCCTGATCGCCATGGGCGGGGCCGAGGAGCGGATCTTCTCGCCCAGGGACTTCCGCCTGGCCAGGGGGGTGGCCGACCTGGCCTCGCTGGCCATGGGGAACGCCCACCGGTTCGCCGACCTGGAGCGGGCCTTCCTCCAGACGGTCGAGGTCCTGGCCAACGCGCTGGAGGCCAAGGACGAGTAC
>JACQTL010000344.1 GCA_016210805.1 Actinomycetota bacterium
GCACGTAGACGACCCGGGCCCCGAGCTCAACGGCCCGGTCGATCGGGATGCTGTTCACCACGCCGCCGTCGATGAAGTGCTCCCCCTCCACCGCGACCGGCGGCAGGATCCCGGGGATCGCCGTCGAGGCCAGGATGGCCGGGACGAGCGGGCCCTCCGAGAACCAGCGCTCCGCGGCTCGCTCGATCGAGGCCGCAACGCACTGGAAGGGCACCGCCAGGTCCTCGAACCGGGAGACGGGGAGGAGCCGCTCCAGGAGCTCCCGGAGGGGGCGGTTCGAGTGGAGATGGGTCCGGCTCTGGGCGAGGGTCGTGGCCCGCTCGACCACCGACCCGCCGAACACCCCCGACGCGGTGAGGTTCCTCCACACCTCCTCGAGGCGGTCGACCGCCCCGAGGGTGGGATCGGCCGCCACGGCCACCCCGTTCAGCGCCCCGACGGAGGCGCCGACCACGAGACCCGGCCGGATGTCGCGCTCCAGGAGGGCCCGGAGCATGCCGACCTCGTGAGCCCCCATGTACCCTCCGCCCCCCAGGACGAAGGCCACCTCGGGGCCCCTCGGCGACCGGGATCGGCTGCGGCGGCCCATGGCGGGACAGCGTACCGCCCTCCCCCCCGGCCCATCCCGCCTACCATGCCGGCATGACCGAGCGCTGCGAGTGGGTGCCTTCCGAAGACCCCCTGTACCTCGCCTACCACGACGAGGAGTGGGGGGTGCCGTCCCATGACGACCGGCACCTGTTCGAGATGCTCGTCCTGGAGGGCGCCCAGGCCGGGTTGTCCTGGTCCACGATCCTGCGCAAGCGCGAGGGGTACCGGCGGGCGTTCGCGGGGTTCGAGGCGGAGGGGGTCGCCCGGTTCGGCCCGGAGGACCTGGAGCGGCTGATGGCCGACCCGAGCATCGTGCGGAACCGGCTCAAGGTGGAGTCGGCCGTGGCCAACGCCCGGGCGGTGCTGGCCGTCCGGGAAGAGCTCGGCTCGCTCGACGCCTACCTGTGGTCGTTCGTTGACGGCCGGCCCGTCGCGAACCGGTGGCGGACCCTCGGCGAGATCCCGGCCGAGACCACGGAGTCGCGGGCCATGAGCAAGGACCTCAAGCGACGCGGGTTCCGCTTCGTGGGGCCCACGGTGTGCTACGCGTTCATGCAGGCCACCGGGATGGTGAACGACCACACGGTGGGCTGCTTCCGCCACGCCGCCGTGAGCCGGCCCGGCTGAGCCGGCGCCGCGGCGGCGGGGGGGCCGCTGCTAGCATCCGGAGTCGTGGACCCGCTCGCCCTGATCCATCCCGCCGACACGAAGGTCGTGCTGGTCGTGATCGACGGGCTGGGCGGGTACGCCGACGCGAACGGCGGCACCGAGCTGGAGGACGCCCGGACGCCGAACCTCGACGCCCTGGCCGCCAAGGGGGTCACCGGGCTCCTGGAACCCGTCGGGCCGGGCATCACCCCGGGGTCGGGCCCCGGACACCTCGCCCTGTTCGGGTACGACCCCACCGCGTACGTCCTGGGCCGGGGGACGCTGTCCGCGGCGGGCCTGGACTTCGAGCTCCGCCCCGGCGACGTGGCCGCCAGGGGCAACCTCTGCACCCTCGACGCCGACGGGAACGTGGCCGACCGGCGGGCCGGCCGCCCCTCCGAGGACGAGGGTCGCCGCGTTGTGGAGCGGCTCGAGCGGGAGGTGCGCCTCGAGGGCGCCGAGGTGTTCTTCCGCCACGAGAAAGGACACCGGTTCCTGCTGGTGTTCCGGGGGGAGGGCCTCGACCACCGGGTGGCCGACACGGACCCCCAGGCCACGGGGGTGCCCCCCCTCCAGCCGGCGGCGCTGGACCCTCGGGCCGAGCGGGCCGCCGCCCTCGCCGCGGAGACCGCGCGCCGGGCCGCCGAGGTCCTGGCCGGGGAGCCCGCGGCCAACGGGATCCTGCTCCGCGGGTTCGACACGCAGCAGGAGCTCCCCCCGTTCGGCGAGCGGTACTCGATGAGTCCCGCCGCCGTGGCCGTGTACCCGATGTACCGGGGCCTGGCCCGACTGCTGGGGATGGACGTGCTGGGCCACCCCGCCTCGCTCGACGAGGAGGTCGAGTCGCTCCGACAGGGCTGGGCCGGCCACGACTTCGTCTTCTTCCACCACAAGGACGCCGACGCCGCCGGGGAGGACGGGGACCGCGACGCAAAGATCGCCGCGATCGAGCGGCTGGACGCCGTGATCCCCGCGATCCGCGAGCTCGGCCCGGACGTCCTGGCGGTGACCGGCGACCACTCGACGCCCCCGCAGAGGGCCGCCCACTCGTGGCACCCCGTGCCGGTGGTGATGCTCGCCCGGCGGGCCGGACGCGACGAGGTCGAGCGGTTCGGGGAGCGGTGGTGCCGCACGGGCGCCCTGGGCCGCCGGCCGACCGTCGAGC
>JACQTL010000041.1 GCA_016210805.1 Actinomycetota bacterium
CGCCGAAGGCGCGACCTGGCCGTGGGGGTGGTCGGGGGCGGAGCCCCCGACGCTACGAGTAGTACTCGACGATCAGGCGCTCGTCGACCTCGACGGGGAGGGCCATCTCGCCGCGCTCGGGGTACCGGGAGAGGGTCCCGGCGAACTCCCCCTTGTTGACGTACAGGTAGGCGGGAGGGTCGGGCGTGACCTCGAGGGACTCCCGGACCGAGATGAAGTTCCGGGCCGCCGGGGAGACCTCGATCGTCTGGCCCGGCTTCACCTGCGCGCTGGGCACGTCCACCCGCCTGCCGTCCACGCGAACGTGCCCGTGGGAGACGAGCTGGCGGGCCTGGCGGATCGTCATCGCGAAGCCCATCCGCAGGGCGACCGTGTCCAGCCTGGTCTCGAGCTGGCGGAGGAGCTCTTCGCCGGTCACCCCCCGCTTCTTGGAGGCGTGCGCGTAGTACCGGCGGAGCTGCCGCTCTCCCACGTTGTAGATCGCCCGGAGCTTCTGCTTCTCGAGCAGCCGGGTGTGGTATTCGGTGAGCCGCTTGCGGCCCCGGCCGTGCTGGCCCGGAGGGTACGGACGCTTCGTGGACGGGCAGTTGGGACGCCCGCAGACCGGCGCGCCCACGCGGCGGCACATCTTGTGACGGGGACCGATCTTCTGCATGGCCCGCATAGGGTACAGGCTGGTCGGCGGGGTTGACTCGCCGTGTTTCGGGGTCCCGGTTCGACCGCCACCGTCGGATCGCGTGCCGCCCCGGGACGGTAGCGTTGCGGTTCGTGGGACCCGACGACGTGCGCGACCGGGTGACCGGCTCCCTCCTCGGTCTGGCCCTCGGCGACGCGCTCGGCGCGCCGTTCGAGTTCCTTCGCGGGCACGAGATCCCCTCGCCCCTGCCCGCCCTGGAGCTGCCGTGGTCCGGCGGTGCCGCCGGGACCACCACCGACGACACCGCGATGGCCCGGAGCCTGGCCCGGAGCCTGGCCGCCCGGGGCGGGTTCGACCCCGACGACCTGATGGCCCGCCACCTGGCCTGGTTCGCCACGGGACCCCCTGACGTCGGCTCCCTGACCCGCAGGGTCCTGGTCCGGGTGGGCCGCGGGGTCCCGGCGGAGGAGGCCTCCCGCTCGGTCTGGGAGGAGCGGGGTCCCGAGGTCTCCGCGGGGAACGGCTCCGTGATGTACTGCGCGCCCCTCGGGCTCGCGTACGCGAGCCGCCCGGCCGCGCTACGCGACCTCGCCCCGCGCCTCTCGGCGCTCACCCACCACGACGAGCGCTGCCGGACGGCCGTCCTCGCCGTCACGCTGGCCGTGGCCGGGGCGGCCGGAGGGCGGTCCCCGGGTGATGCCCTGGAGGAGGCCGTCCTGGCCAGCATCGACCGCCCGGGAGGGGAGGAGCTCGAGTTCCTGGTGGGGGCGGCGGGGACCGGCCGCCCGGTGGACGGCCCGGACATGGGGTTCTGCCTGTACGCGGCGGCGATCGGGCTCCAGGTCCTCGAGCGGGCCGCGGGAGGCCGGGCCGGGACGTTCGGGGAGGAGCTGTCCCGGGTGGTGGCCCTCGGCGGCGACACGGACACGAACGCGGCCGTGGCCGGAGCGGTGCTCGGCGCCGTGCTGGGCTCGGGCGCGCTGCCGGCCGACTGGCTGGGCCGCCTCGACGGCTCCGACGAGATGCGGGACGAGGCCGAGGCGCTGGTGCCCCTCGCCCTCGCCGTGGGCTGACCGGCCGGTCACGCCGAGCCGGCTCCGGACCGCCCCACCCAAACCACCCACTCGTCGACCGGCTCGAAGCCCATCCGCTCGTAGACCGGCCGGCCGGCCGGCGTGGCCTGGAGCCAGGCGAGGTCCGCCCGCCCGGCCGCCCGCGCGATCGCGTGCGCCGTGACGGCCGTGGCCAGGCCCAGGCCCCGGGCCGTCGGGATCGTGGCCACCCCGAACAGGCCGACCGTTCCCCGGTCCACGAAGGAGGTCGCGCAGGCGACCGGCTCGCCGTCCAGGCGGGCCAGGTACATCCGGACCCCCCGGGCCCGGAGCATGGCTCGGGGGAGGAACCGGCGGACGATGTGCCCCGGCGTCCCGAAGACCCGGGCCTCGATCGACCGGACCGCGGCGAGGTCCGGCGCTCCGCCGACCCGGTCGATGGTGAGCCCGGGGCGGCGGGAGGGCCCGCGGAGGGCGCCCACGGGAAGGGCCATCGCCGGGCGCGACGCGATGGGCCGGAGCGCCATCGCCCCGGCCGCGGCCTCGACGTGGGGATGGCGTCCCGCGGGGAGGTCGAGACCCATCCGGCGACCCCGCGACCGGAACAGCTCCTCCACGCGGAGGAGGGCCCGATCCGGGCGGGCCGGCTCGCCTTCCACCATGCCGACGTTCAACGAGTCGTCGGGGAGCCCGGTCAGGGCCACCAGGAAACCTCCGGTCCTGTGGACGGACCCCCCCTCCACCCACCCGGCCACCCGCCGCCCGTAGGCCAGCAGGGCCCGGGCCGTCCGCTCGCTCGGATCGCCGCGCTTCGCCCCGGGCACGGGTCCCCGTCCTACCCGGCCGGTCCGCCGGACAGCCAGCCCACCAGCCCGCGGGCGGCGCGCTCGCCGCTCTCGATGCAGTCGGGCAGCCCGATGCCCCGGTACGACGCCCCGGCCAGGGCCAGGCCGGGGGGCAGGGCGCGCTCGGCCGCGGCCACCCGGCGGAGGTGCCCGGGTCCGTACACGGGAAGGGCATCGGTCCAGCGGACCAGCCGGACGTCGTGGGCCGGCTCCCGAGCCCGCATGACCCGCCCGAGCTCCCGCTCCACGCGGGCCCCAAGCTCGTCGTCGTCCAGGGCCAGCGCCTCGGGGGAGGTGACGAAGGCCCGGAGCCAGTCGCCGGGGACACCGAGGTGCGGCCACTTCTGGCCCAGCCAGGTGCACGCCGCGACCGCGGTCCCGTCCTCCGGGGCGGCCAGGAACCCGGACCCGTCCATCTCCCTGACCAGGGCCCCCCTCGGATAGCGGACCAGCACCACGGCGGAGGACCGGTAGCCGATCCAGCCGAGGGCGAGCGCCGCGCCCGGCGAGGTCTCGGCCAGCAGCCGGGCGGCCACCGGGGCCGGGACGGCCACCAGCACGGCGTCGGCCCGGGCCTCCCTCCCTCCGAGGCTCAGCCGGAACCCGGTCCGGGCGCCCGGCCGCAGCCGCTCGACGGTGGTCCCGGTGCGGATCCGCCGGGATCCGAGCCCGGCGACCAGGCCGGCGATCAGCCGGCCCAGGCCGCCCCGGACGGCCAGGAAGGGCGGCCCCGTCGCCGGGGGCCGGCGGAGGGCCGCGAGCACCAGGCTCCGCCCCCCGGCGAGCTGGGGGAGCGCGGCCTCGAAGCTCACGGTCGACGCGGGCGTGCCCCAGACGCCCAGGATCAGCGGGGCCACCAGACGGTCGGCGGCCTGCCGGCCCAGGCGGCGACGGGCCACTTCCGCCACCGAGCGGTCGGGCCGGCGATCCCTGGGCAGGAAGGGCTCGAGGGCGACGCGGGCCGCCCCGACCGGCCCGAGGATCCCCGACCGGACCGCGCCGGCCAGGGCCCCCAGCCCCCCGGGGACCCCCATCCACAGCCCGGACGGCAGGGGCCGGAGCCGCCCGCCGACCAGGAGGTACGCTCGTCGGGCGGCCGGACCGGTGCCCACCAGCTCGCCGGCCAGCCCCAGCTCGCCGGCCAGCTCACGGCCCCGGGGCTTGGCGGCCAGGAACGAGTCCGGCCCCCACTCCACGTCCACGCCGTCGATCCGCTCCGTGCGGACCTTCCCGCCCGGGGCCTCGCCGGCCTCGTACACGGTGACGGCGAGGTCGAGCCCGGCCTCCCGGGCCGCGTCGAGGGCGGCCCGGGCGCCGGCCAGCCCGGCGATCCCTCCACCGATCACCGCGAGCCGGCGGCTCCCCATGAGTGGGAGACTATGCACGTGACCGAGCACGATGACGAGAAGCTGCTCCGCAGGGCCGAGGAGGCGCTCACCGAGATCAAGGTGAGCCAGGGCCTCTCGGAACGTCACGCCGCGGTGCTCGCCGCCCTGCGCATCCGGCTGAAGGGCGACGCCGGGAGGTCTCTCGAGGAGCTGATCGACGCCGCCGGCGACCTCGAGAGCGAGCCCCAGCTCGACCGCATGCTCGCCGAGGAGCGCAAGCCGAAGGGCTCGCTCGACGACCTGATGTCCCGGGAGCCGAAGAAGCCGGAGTGGCCCACCGGCTGACCCCGGCGGCGGGGGCTCCCACCCCATCTGCCTACGCATTCACGAAAGCCACTGGTCAAGAGGCATCTCGGGACCACAGTCGCCGAGCGGGATCGCGCACCGCTGGTCCTCTGCCTGGGACGCTCCCCTCGACGGGCAGGCTACGGCGCCTCAGCCGGGATCATCACGAAGCCTTCCGCGGCAGCCGCCTCCCACAGGCGTCGGTCCCAGCAGGCGAACGCAAGGTCGTGGCCCCCGGCCCGGAAGGTGATGGCCGAGGCCAGGTGTATGGCGTCGCCTCCTCGGAGGGGATGCCGCCAGGACAGGCTGCCCGCTGCCTTCATCAGATCGACGTCGAGTTCGAGTACCAGGATCTCGTCCCACCGACGATCGAATGCCCGGGTCAGCTGCTGCCCCGCCCGCACCGGGACGCGTCCTTCCCGCACGGCGCGAGCGATCCCCGCCTGGCACTCTGGGAAGGCGAGTCTCGAGGTCGCGGACACATGGGCGTCGCGCAGCCGGTCCCGGACGAGGTCGCTTCCCACTTCGATCAGCAGGTCCTTGAGGAGCGCGCTCGAGTCCAGGTAAAGGTTCAGCGGCGGTCCTCGCTGATGTAGTCGGAGAGCGGCGGCCCAGGCTTGATCCTGATCGGGCGCCTGGCGACCGTCACTCGCTTCCCCGACCAGGTGGCCTTCCCCTCTGCGATCAATCGGGCGAGGTCTGCCGGGATCCCGGCGGGGATGATGCGGGCGACCGGCCGCCCCCGATCGGTCACCTCGATCATCTCTCCCCCTCGGACGCGGTCGAGCACCCGGCTCAGGTTGTTCTTGAGCTCTCGGATCCCAACGCTCGTCATGTAGCTACTTTACCAGGTTTGGGGGTACATGGACCTGGCGGCGCATGCCCGATCCTGTCCGCGCGATGGTGGCCGTCGGCGTCCCGCTGCCGGCCCTCCAACGCGTTCGACATCTCTTCTCATTGCGTGGGTTGTGCGGTCGGGGCCATGACCTGCGAATCCGTAGCATGGGATGTCGCATGGAGCCACCGAGCGGGCGAACAGCGGAAGGGCCGCCGAGCGTTTTCCCTGCTCAGCGGCCCTTCCCTTGAGGTCGGGACGGCGGGATTTGAACCCGCGACCTCAGCGTCCCGAACGCCCGCTGCCCCATTCAGGGTACAGCGCACCTACCTGCGCGTTTGCGAAGGCCCCAGGTCAGGCACCATCCCCAGGCCGAGGAATCCGTGGATGGCGTGGATAGGCTGGCGGGAGTGTGCAGTACAGAACGTAGCATGGGCCGGCCAGCGGGAGTCCAGGACCCTGGACCCTGTCTGATGACCTCTGGCCCGGTGCCGTCGCCGAGGATCACCCCGACCCGGTAGGGTCTCGCGTACGCGTGGCGGCCTCCACGCCGCGCCGGGTGTGGAGGCCGCCACGCG
>JACQTL010000349.1 GCA_016210805.1 Actinomycetota bacterium
ACGTCAGCTTGGCGTGGGCTCGCGCGAAAGAGCTCGGCCCCAAAGCGCGACATGTCAAAGCGCGACATGCCGGTGGCCATCATCTCGATCGCGCAGCAGGCCAGCCCGAAGGTCGCCGGCCACATCGACTGCTTGCGGGCCCAGCTCACGGCCCGGTCGACCGTGGTCAGGAGGATGCCCCGCCTGGCCTCCTCCTCGACCGGCGGCTCGCCCGTCCCCCGGTCGCCCAGGTGGATCCCGGGGAGCCGCTCAACGGGCACCGGCCACCTCCCGGCGGCGGTCGACGGGGGGCGGCTCGGCCACCGGGCTGGGCCCCTCCCGGAGCCCGCGGACGTTCCAGTCCAGCCCGCCCTTCATCCGGACGTACGCGTAGGCCACGAACACGAGCCCGATGAACACGGCCATCTCGATCAGCCCGAACAGGCCGAGCTCCCGGAAGGTGAGGGCCCAGGGGAACAGGAAGATGGTCTCGATGTCGAACACGATGAAGAGCATGGCCACCACGTAGAACTTCACCGGGAAGCGCTCGCCCCTGGGGTCCCGCTCGGGGACGATGCCGCACTCGTAGGGCATCAGCTTGGCTGGGGTCGGTCGCGACGGGCGGAGCATCGACGAGACGGCGAGCGATGCCACCGCGAACACGGCGACCACCCCGGCCAAAAGGACGATCGGGAGGTAGTCCGACAGCATCAGCGCCCCATCCTTTCACGGGGTCCCCGGGGGCCGCAGACGGACCTCATGACGCCGGCGCCAGCCGGACCAGGGCCGCCATCAGCCGGTCCTGGGCGTCCCCGTCCCGCCCGTCGGTCAGGTTGGCCATGAACCGGAGGGCGAAGCGCATGACCCATGCCCTGGGGAGGCCGTAGCGGGTCGCCGCCCGCATCACCGCGGGGTTCCCGATGGCCTGGACGAACTTCCGCCCGATCCAGTAGTACCGCCCGTAGCGCTCGCGGAGCACCGTGGGGTAGACGTGGGCCAGGCCCGGCCGCCCCCTGGACAGCGCCTCGAACACGAGCTCCGCGGCGATCTCGGCCGTCTCGATCGCGTAGGCGATCCCCTCGCCGTTGAAGGGGTTCACCACGCCGCCGGCGTCGCCGACCACGAGTAGCCCCGGCACGGCCAGGGGCCGGCGGTTGAACCCCATGGGCAGGGGGCCGGACAGGATCGGCCCGGCCTCGTGCTCGGGGTCGATCCGCCAGTCCTCCGGGAGCATCCGCAGGAAGATGTCGAAAACGTGCCGGGCCGAGACGTCCTTGAAGTTCCGGAACGTGTTGAGCAGCCCGGCTCCCACGTTCACCAGCCCCCCGGTCACGGGGAACACCCACCCGTAGCCCGGGAGCAGGGAGTCGCCCTCCCACAGGTCGAGCCAGGCCTCCAGCCACGGCTGGAGGGGCCGCTCCGAGCGATAGTACCGGCGGGCGGCGATCCCCAGGGGCCGGGCGGGGTCCCGCTCCACGCCGGCCCGGCCGGCGAAGCGGGAGGCCGCGCCGTCGGCGGCAAGCACGAACCGGGCCCTGACCTCGACCGGCTCCCCGTCGCCCTGTCCATCCCGGCTCACGACGGCCCCGGCGACCCACCCCCGGTCGAGGATGGGAGCCGTGGCCTCGGACCGCTCCCAGAGGGTGGCTCCCGCCTTCACCGCCTGCTTGACCAGTAGGTCGTCGAAGTCGTGCCGGGTCCGGACCAGCCCGTAGTCCGGGTAGTCGGAGAGGTGGGGCCAGGGGAGCTCGAGGGTCACGTGGCGGCCGTAGACCCGGAGCCCCCGGACCCGGGCGAAGCCCGGGTCGTCCGGGTCTATCCCCATGCCCAGCATGGCCTTCACGCCGCGGGGGGTGAGGCCGTCGCCGCACACCTTCTCCCGGGGGAAGGCGGCCCGGTCGACGACCAGGGTGCTCACCCCGTGGCGGGCCAGGTGGTACGCCGCCGCGGCGCCGCCGGGGCCGGCCCCGACGACGAGCACGTCGACCTCGGTTGCGCGCGTCTTCCCCAACGGCCCGCCGCCCCTCGCTAGCCGCTTGTGAAAACTTTCACGATGTCCATGCTAAGCCCGCCCTCCGCTCCGGGCAAACCGGCCTCAGCCCCGCCGGTCGGCGTGGTCCCACCAGGTGGAGACCTCGGGCCGGAGGCGGAGGAAGCCGAGGTCGTCCATCTCCTCGGCGAACCCCGCGAACTGCGCCCCGGGGAAGAGCGACCGGTACTTCTCGTGCCACGCCGACATCGCGTCGCGAAGGACCGGGTGGCCCATCGGCAGGAGCTCCACCGGGCCGGACAGCACGACGCCAGCGAGCTCCCCCCAGGTCCGGCCCACGTCGAAGATCGCCGAGATCCGGGGGTCGTTGGCGGCGTCGGACCACGTCGAGCCGCTCTGGCGGGCGGCCAGGTAGATCCCGTCCTCCTGCCACACGAACCACAGCGCGGCGGCATGCGGCGCCCCGTCGGGGCCCACGGTCGCCACCCGGACCACGGGGAGCTCGCCGAACATCCGGCGGAGCTCCTGAAGCGAGGGCCCCGCGATCACCGGGTCCCCTCCCCGATCTGCCGGGCCAGGTCCGCGAGCGGGCCGGCCACGTCTCCGGGGAGCTCCGCCGCCTCGATGGCCCGGCCCGCTTCGTCGATCAGCCGCCCGGCCAGGTTTCGGACCCGATCGACCGCGCCGGTCGACAGGACGACCTCGCGGACCCGCTCGCGCTCCGCCCCGTCGAGCTGCCCCCGGGCGGCCAGCTCGTCGAGGAGCCGGGCCTCCGCCGGCGGGGCCATGCCCCGGGCCATCGCCACGACCGCGTTCGGCCGCTCCAGCGCCAGGTCGGTCCCCTCCCCGCCCTCCCCCTCCAGGACCCCGGCCAGGTCGTCGGCCAGCTGGAAGGCCGCCC
>JACQTL010000355.1 GCA_016210805.1 Actinomycetota bacterium
GAGCCGTATTCGGTGCGCGACCGCTTCCTGGTCACCGTGGGCAGCGACCACCACGGGCCCGACCCCACGCTGCCGGACCGCCTGGAGGCCGTCCGCGAGCGGGCGGCGGACCTCGATCCCCGCATCGCCTCGATCGACTCGTTCGTCGCCGACGGCGTGCCCGGCGGCCTCCCGGTGTGGCGAGGCGAGCTCCGGTCCTCGGCCCGGGCCCACCTCCTCCCCAACGTGTACTCGGCCCGGGTCCATCAGAAGCACGAGCGGGGCCGGGTCGAGGCCCTGGTGGAGCGCTACGCGGAACCGCTCGCCGCCCTCGTGCCGGGCTTCCCGTGGCCCGGCGAGGCATTCGACCGGATCTGGCAGCTCCTCCTGTGGAACGGGGCCCACGACTCGGCGTGCGGGTGCTCTCACGACCTGGTGGCCCGGGACGTGGACGCCCGGTACGCGGAGGCCCGGGAGCTCGCGGAGGGCGTGGTGGCCGAGGCCCTCGACGCGCTGGCGGGCCACGTCGGGGCGGCCGGGCCGGTGTGGTTCAACCCAGCGACCGAGGAACAGGGCGGGATCCCGCCGCTCGGATGGCGCACCGGCCCTCCCTCGGATGCCGCGGAGGCGCCCGTCGGGGTCGAGCTCGACGGCGGGCGTGCCCTCGTCGCCGGGACGGCGGTCTGGCTCGTGGACGAGGGCGACGTCGGGGACCTCTACAACTTCTGCCCGGCGGACCCGGTCCGGCCCGCCGTGGCGGCGCTATCCGTCGTCGGGGACGGCGAGGTGCGGGGGGCGCTCCCGGACTGCGAGGTCCTCCTCCGGTTCACACGCGGGGAAGACGCGCCCTTCGTCGGGGTGCGGGCCACGATCCGGAACGAGCGCCCCGACCACCGCCTCCGGCTGCACGTGGCCCTCCCGGAGCGGGCCGAGGGCTCGGTGGCCGGATCGCCGTTCGAGCTGGTCCACCGGGACCTCTTCTCCGAGGGGAGCGACCTGGAGGCGCCGTCGCCCACCTGGCCCGGCCGGGGGGTGGTCATGGCCGGCGGGGTGGCGGTCCTCTCGCCGGGCGTCATCGAGTACGAGGTCGTGGGGGGCCGGGAGCTCGCCGTGACACTCCTGCGCTGCGTGGGGACGATCAGCCGGCGGTCGATCGCCACGCGGCCCTGGGCCGCGGGGCCGGACGTCGCGACCCCCGATGCCCAGATGCAGGGCACGACCGAGCTCGACCTGGCCATCCTCCCGGAGGCGACGGAGGCGGTGCTCCTTCCGTCCTGGGAGCGCTTCGCCCTCCCGCCCACCGTCGGCGGGCCGGCGGGCGGACCCTCCGACCCCCCGGCCGCCACCGGGAGGCTGCTCGACCTGGAGCCGGGCGGGGCGCAGCTTTCCGGCGTCCGTCGCGTGGACGGCCGGCTGGAGGTCCGGCTGTGGAACCCGGGGGGCGAGCCGGTCGTCGCGCGGGTGGGCGGCGCCGAGGTCCGGCTGGGCCCGTTCCGGATCGCCACGGTGACCGAAGGGGTGCCGGCGCGATGAGCCCGCCCGACCTCATCTGCGTCGGCGACGTGATGGTCGACGTCGGCGTGGAGGCCCCAGCGCTGGTCAGGGGCGGCGACGTCCACGGCCGGGTTCGGATCCGCCCGGCGGGGAGCGCGACCAACGCCGCCGTCTGGGCGGCCTGGTCCGGCGCGCAGGTCCGCCTCCACGGGCGGATCGGCACCGACCTGATCGGCAGACTGGTCGCCGAGTCCCTGGCCGAGCGAGGCGTGCTGGCCGAGCTGGCCCTGGACCCCGAGGCGCCCACCGGGAGCATGCTGGTCGTGTCGGAGGCGGGCGACCGCTCGATGGTCGCCGACCGGGGGGCGAACGGGAACCTGTCGCCCGGCGACCTCCCGTCCCGGCTCGAGGCCGGAGCCGTGCTCGTCTCCGGGTACCTGATCTTCCACCCGGGGTCCGAGGAGGCGGCCCGGGCGGCCCTGGAACGGGCGTCGGCCCCGTTCGTGGCGGTGGACGTGTCGTCGTGGCCCCTGGTCGAGGCCTACGGCCCCGACCGGTTCCTGGAGGCATGTGGCCCGGCGTCGGTTCTCCTGGCCAACGAGCGGGAGGCGGAGGCCCTCGTCGGCTCGACGGGCGTGGAGGCCGCCAAGCGCCTCGCGGAGCGGTTCCCCCTGGCCTGCGTGAAGCTCGGGGCCCGGGGCGCCCTGGTGGCCGTGGAGGGGGACGTGCTGGAGGTTCCCCCCGTGCCGGCCGAGCCCGTCGACCCCACGGGGGCCGGGGACGCGTTCGACGGAGTGTTCCTGGCGTCTTTATCCCTGGCGGCTCCGGTGGAGGATGCGGCCGCGGCGGCGGTCCGGGCCGGAGCCCTGGCCACGGCCTCCCCCGACCCCTGGCCGGCGAGGCGGTCCCCGTGAGCGGGGAGCCACTCGTCCTTTCCGAGGAGGTCCGCGGGGCGCTGGTCACCGGCGAGCCCGTCGTGGCGCTGGAGACCAGCGTGCTGGCCCAGGGGCTCCCCCCGCCCAGGAACCTCGAGGCTGCGGAGCGCATGTCCCGCGCGGTGCGGGCCTCCGGGGCGGTGCCCGCGTGGATCCTCGTCGACGGGGGTGCCGTCCACGTGGGCGTCGACGACGAGGGCCGCCTGACCGCCCTGGCCGTGGGCGGTGACGTGGCCAAGGTGGCCCGCCGGGACCTCCCCATGGCCGTGGCCGGAGGCCGGCCCGGAGCGACGACGGTCTCGGCGACGCTGTGGGCCGCCCACCGGGCCGGGATCGCCGTCGCGGCCACCGGCGGCATCGGCGGGGTCCACCCGGGCACGGGTGACGTCTCCGCCGACCTCCTGGAGCTGGCCAGGGCTCCCGGCCTCCTGGTGTGCTCGGGCCCCAAGTCGATCGTCGACCCCCTGGCCACCGTGGAGCGGTTGGAGGAGCTCGGCGTGGCGCTGGTCGGCTACGGCGTGGACCGGCTGCCCTTCTTCCTGGTCCGCGAGACGTCGATCCCGCTGGAGCACCGGGTCGACACGCCCGAGGCCGCCGCGGCGGTCGCCCGCGCGTCCGCGGACCTCGGCACCCCCTCGACGATCCTCCTGTGCAACCCGATCCCGCTGGAGGACTCGCTCGACGCCACCTTCGTGGCCGAGGCCGCGCTCGAGTGCGAGAAGCTCGCCGCGCGGGGAGGGGTCTCCGGGAAGGCGGTCACGCCGTTCCTGCTCACGTGCATGGCCGAGCGCACCGGCGGCGCGACGCTCGAGGCCAACCTCGCCCTCCTGGAGGCCAACGCTCGCCTGGCCGGCCAGATCGCCGCCGCCTTATCCCGCGGGTGACGGGAACGAAACGAACGCCCGGCCGGTCGCGTTCATGAGGTGATCGGAGCGGTCGATCTCCCCCCGGAGGAGAGCCAAGTCGAGACCCGGTCGTTCGAGCGTTTCTTCGAGGACGAGTACGCGCGGCTGGCCCGGGCCCTCTTCCTGGTGACCGGCGACCCCGGGGAGTCCGAGGAGCTCGCGCAGGAGGCGCTGGTGCGCGTGTACGAGCGATGGGACCGGGTGGGCGGGCTGGAGTCGCCGACCGGTTACCTGTACCGGACCGCGCTCAACCTGCACCGCAGTCGGCTCCGCCGCCTGGCCGCGGCCGCGCGACGGCTGGTCGCTCCGGCCCCGCCGTCGCCGGACCCGGCCGCCATGGCGGAGGCCCGCGACGAGCTCGGCCGGGCCCTCGACGCGCTCCCCCGCGCGCAGCGCGAAGCCGTCGTGCTCGTGGACTGGCTGGGGATGGACGCGGCGGAGGCCGGACGGGTGCTCGGGATCGAGGCCGTCTCGGTCCGGGTCCGACTGTCCAGGGCCAGGGCCGCCCTGCGAGAGGCCCTCGGAGGATCGACATGAGCGAAACGGACGAGCGGGTCCGCGAGGCCCTGGCCCGGCGCGCCGGCGGCTTCGAGCCGAGCCAGGGCACCTGGGACCGGTTCATCCGCCGGGTCCGCGGCCGTCAGCGCGCCCGGCGGGTGGGGGCGGCGACCGTGGCCCTCGGGCTGTTCGCCGGGGTGGTCGGGGGCGGCTGGCTCCTCGTGGTTCGAGGACCGGATCCGACGCCCCTTCCGGGGAGGGCCCTGACTGTCGACGTCGGCGGCGCGCCGATCGACCTCGCCGCCGACGCCCAGGCCATGTGGGTGAGCGCGTGGACGGCGGAGGATCCCGACGACCTCTCCGGCGAGATCGTCCGGGTGGATCCCGTGACCGGCGAGATCGAGGCACGGATAGCCCTGGAGGAGGTCGGCGCGGTGGCCGCCGGCGAGGGGGCGGTCTGGACGACGAACCTCCGGGCGCGGACGGTGACCCGCATCGACCCGGCGACCGATGAGATCGTCTCGGTCATCCCGCTGCCTCCGCTGCGCTACGAGGTGGCCGAGGGCGACCGGGACTTCGTCCCCAACGACGTGGCCGTCGGCTTCGGCCGGGTGTGGGTCAGCACCGCGCGGGGGAGCGTCGTGTCGATCGACCCGGCGACCGAGGAGGTCCTCACGCAGTGGGGCGAGCCCGGCCTGATCCTGGGAGGCATCGAGGCCGGAGCGGGGGGCGTGTGGACGTGGAACAGCTTCACCGTCCCGGAGGCCGCCGTCCTCGAGATCGACCCCCGGACCGGGCAGATCACGGAGCGGATCGTAGCGCCCGGCGTCGTCCACGCGGCCGCCGCCGGGCCCGAGGGCCTCTGGGTGGTCCTAGACGCTCCCGTCGACTGCGGTTCGCTCGGACTGGAGCCCGAAAGGTGCCCCGTCCCGGCGATCGTGAGGATCGACGCGAGGACGCAGGGAGTGGCGGGCCCGGCCCCCGGCGGGGGAAGCCCGGGGCCGATCGCAGTGGCGGCCGACGCCGTGTTCGTGGGTTCCCGGCCCGGCGCCGTGTACCGGATCGATCCCGACTCCATGGAGAACGAGGGGATCGTGGCCACGGTCGAGGGCGTCATAACCGGCATCGCCGCCATCTCCGGCGCGGTTTGGGTGGCGGTCGAGGAGGGGCTCGTTCGACTGCCCCTCGGCGATCTCCGACCGACGCCCGAGCCCGCCCCGACCCCCACGCTGACGGTCACCCCCAGCCCGGCCCACCGCGTGGCTGGCGTGGTGCCCACGGGCGCGTGCGCGTTCCCCGCGTACCGGCCCACGTACCTCCCCTGGCTGGGCGAGCGTCGGGATCCTCCCTTCCCGGACTCCTTCAGCCGCTCGTTCGAGGGGGGCGGGCCCCAGGGCTTCGATCCCGGGTACTCGATCCTCGCGTGGACGTCACCCGGCGCCGACGTGGTCGGCGTGCACATGTGGCGCTCGACCGAGAGCGTCGGAGCGATCCCGGCGGAGCCGGGGGTCCCGGAGCTCCCGGACGGGTCCGAGGGCCGCGTCTACGAGACCGAGGGCGGGACGGACGTGGCCATCATCTGGACCGACGCCTTCCCGTCGATCCACGACGACGAGTGCGGGGAGACGCTGCTCGGGGTGTCGATCGACGGGGCATCCGCGGAGACCGTCCGCGAGGAGCTCTTCCGCGTGGCCCGCTCCCTCGAGCCCCTCGACTGGGACGCCGAGTGGCCGCCCTCGAACCCGGACGGGTCCTTCGCCGTCTGGCCCGAGGACACCCCCGAGGGAGCCCGTGGGGCGGCCTGGCATCCGGCCACGCCCGGCTGGCGGTACTCAGCATGGTCCACCGCCCTCGAGTTCGCCCGCCGGGTGCTCCGATGGGATTCCGCGCGTCTCGTGGACGAGAGCGGAGCGAAGGCGATCCCGGACCGGGCGGCGATGGGGACCACCGTCGTGATCGCGGTCGAGCGCGAGGAGGGCGGCCCGACCGCCGACGTCGAGCTGGGGTACCTCGCACCGGAGATCTGGTCGGTGACGGGGGCCTCCGGTCCTCCGGTCCAGGTGACCGTGACGCGCGACGACCGGTCCGGCTGGATGGGGACGGTGACGTCGGTGCCGTACGAGGCGAGCGTCGAGATCCGCTTCGGCTACGGCGAGTTCGAGGAGCTGGTCCGGTCGGCTGCCCCCGGCGGCGGGGTCACAGTCCCGCTGGGTCGGTTCGAGACGAACGTGCCGGGGCACCTGATCGTGCTGTTCCTGGACGAGGCCGGCCGGACGATCGCCGTCACCGCGATGCCGCTCCCACCCGGGAACGCCAGGATCTAGCCGGGAGCCCTCCGGGCCCGCTCGGCGATGTGGGCGATCAGGGCGGAGTAGTCCTCGGCGGAGCGGCCGGCGGCGACGGCCTCCTCGAGGAGGCGGCGGGCCACGGCGGCCACCTCCAGGGATATCCCGGCCCGCTCGGCCGCCTCGGTGACCAGGCGCATGTCCTTGGCGGCCATGCCGAGGGCGAAGTTGGGGTCGTAGCTGCCGCTCTCGACCTTGTCCCGCTTCCCCCTGGCCAGCGTGGCCAGGTGCGAGCCCTCGAGCACGTCGAGCGCCGTGGCCCGGTCCGCGCCCAGCGCCTCGGCCAGCGCGAGGGCCTCGCCCAGCGCCGCCATGGCCGCCCCGAGCGTCGAGTTGAACACCAGCTTCAGGGCGGCCCCCGCACCGAGCGGCCCAACGTGCCGGGGCCGGCCGATCGCCGAGAGCAGGTCGCGGTGGTGCTCGAAGGCCCCGTCGTTGCCGCCCACCAGGATCGTGAGTGTCCCCGACTCCGCCGCCGGCACGCTGCCGAGCACCGGGGCGTCGATCAGCTCGACGTCCTCGGGGAGCCGGTCCCGGAGGCGCCGGACGGCGTCGGGGCCGACGGTGGACATCTCCACCAGCGTCGAGCCGAACGACGTGCCCGCGGCCACCCCGTCGTCGGACCACACGACCTCCTCGAGGGCGTGCTCGTCGGCAACCATGGTGATGACGACCTCGGCGCCCTGGGCCGCCTCCCGGGCCGTGTCCGCCACCCGGGCGCCGGCCTCACCGAGCGGCCGGGCCTTCCGGGCGGTCCGGTTCCACACCGACAGGTCGTGCCCCGCCTCGAGCAGCCGGGCGGCCATCGGGCGCCCCATCAGCCCCAGCCCGCAGAACGCCACCTTCGCCATGAGCCTCTCCTTAGAACCCTCCCGTGGCGGGGTACCCGTCCCCGCCCGGAGCGACACCGGGAGTATGCCCACCGGGCCCGGTGGCGCCTATAGGCTCTTGGTCCTAGTGGGAACGGCCGGACACTCCTGATGGAACACCGGTACGACGCGATCGTAGTCGGAGCGGGGGTGATGGGGACCGCCGCGGCCTGGCACCTGGCCCGCCGGGGCCGCTCGGTCCTCTTGCTGGAGCGGTTCCGGATCGGGCATCCGAACGGGAGCTCGCACGGCCCCACCCGGATCTGGCGCCTGGCCTACGACCATCCCGACTACGTGCGCATGGCCCGGGCCTCGGTGGAGGACTGGACGGCGCTCGAGGAGGCCTCCGGGGAGCGGCTGCTCATCCGGACCGGGGGTCTCGACGTCGGGGCGCGCGCCGGAGCGGCCTCGGAAGCCCTGGCCGCGGCGGGAGAGTCCTTCGAGTGGCTCGGGCCGGAGGCCGCCGCCGAGCGCTGGCCGCTCCGGTTCCCGGCGGGGACCCGCGTGCTCCACCAGCCCGAGTCCGGCGTCTGCATGGCCGACCGGACGGTGGCCGCCCAGGCCCGGGTGGCCCGGGAGC
>JACQTL010000029.1 GCA_016210805.1 Actinomycetota bacterium
CCGCGACCTCGGCCTCCCCGACGCCTTCCCCACCGCCCGCCCCCCGGCCCGTCCGGTGGCCCTCCGGGAGCTCGCCGCGGAGCCCGCCGATGGCTGAGCGGGCCGACGTGGCGATCGTGGGCGCGGGGGTCACCGGGCTGTCGGTGGCCCTCGAGGTCTCTCGGCGCCGCGACTGGCGGGTGGTCGTGGTGGACCGTGGGTACGCTGGCTCGGGCAACTCGGGCCGGAACGTGGCCCGGATACGGGCGATGCAGCTCACGCCGGAGCTCACCCGCTTCGCGGTGGAGGCGCGTCGCAAGCACCGCCGGCTCACGGACGAGCTGGGCCTCAACACCCTCTACTGGCGGTCGGGGTACGCGTGGGTCCTCTACGACGACGAGGAGGTCGAGAGGATGGCCGGACTCCTCCCGATGCACCGCGAGCACGGCCTCCGCCCCCGCCTGTACGACGGCCGCGGGGCGATACGGCGGCTCCCCGTGCTGGCCGGAGGCGAGCCCCCGGCCGGGGCGCTGGTCGGCCGCGACGCGATCGTCCACCACGACGCGGTCGTCCACGCGCTCCGGCGGCGCTGCCGGGAGGCCGGGGTCGTCCTCCACGAGGGGCGGGCGGCCACCGGCGTCATCCTCTCCTCCGGGTCGGTCGCGGGCCTCCTCACCGCCTCGGGGGAAGTCCGGGCTCCCCTCGTGGTGAACGCGGCCGAGGGCTGGGCCGCGGAGGTCTCGCGCTGGGCGGGGATCGCCGTGCCGAACGTCCCCGTCCGACGGGAGGTCCTAGTCACGGAGCCCTCCCGCCCCTTCACGGGGCCCGCCGTCACGTTCTACCGGCCGGTGGAGGGATGGTTCAACCAGACCCTGCGGGGCGAGCTCGTCGCCGGGGTCGTCGCCCCCGACGAGCCGGCAGGGCTGGACATGCGGAGCTCGTTCGGGTTCCTCACCCGGACGGCGACGGTGCTCCTCCGAAAGGCCCCCCGCCTGGGGCACCTCCGGGTGATCCGCCAGTGGGCCGGCGTGTACGAGCTGACCCCGGACCGGATGCCGCTGGTGGGGCCGGTGGCCTCCGTCCCCGGCTTCGTCCAGGCCAACGGCTACAGCGGCCGGGGGATGGCCTTCGCCCCCCTCGTCGCGGAGCTTCTCGCGGAGTGGCTCGTCTCGGGCCGGCGCCCGGAGCTCCTGGCCCCCTTCGACCCCGACCGCTTCGCCCCCGGAGAGCGGGTGGTGACCGGCCGCGACTACTACGCCGGCTACGCGCGAGCGCGAGGCGGGCCCCGTGCCTGACGACGCGCCCCCCTTCGCGACGAAGAGCGAGTGGGTGTACGGGCGCCTCCGGGACCTGATCACCGAGGGAGAGTTCCCGCCCGGCGAGCACCTCCGGCTCCTGGACCTGGCCCGGAGGTTCCGGGTCAGCGAGATGCCCGTCCGCGAGGCCCTCCGGATGCTCCAGCGCGACGGGCTGGTCGAGATGCGGAGCCACCGGGGCGCGGTGGTCACCGACGTCCGCCTGGAGCAGGTCTACGAGCTCGTGCTGGCCCGGATGCACCTCGAGGAGGTCGCCCTCCGCGAGGCGGTCCCCCGGCACGACGAGGCGTCGCTCGGCCCCGCCCGCCGGGCCCTGGAGCGGATGGAGCGCGCGGCCGCCCGGGGCGACCCCCGGAGCTTCAGCGTCGGGAACCGCCGGTTCCACGCGGCCCTGTACGAGCCGTGCCCCCACGCCCTCCTGAAGGCCCTGGTCCAGGAGCTGTGGGACCGGCTGTGGCACACCCGGACCCAGTCGCTGTTCCGGGTCCGGCGGGAGCGGATGGGCGGCGCGCTGGAGGAGCATCGGTCCATCCTCGACGCCGTGGCCTCGGGCGACGTCGGCGGCGCCGTGGCCCGGTTCCGGGGCCACCGCGACCGGACGCTCGCAGCGTGGCGGGCGGTGCTGGACGACGCCGCGGCCGCCCGGGTCGTGCCGCCCGGGGGCTGAGCCGGCTCAGGCCGGGTCGGAGACGCCCCCGGACGCCCGGTCGACCAGGCGGTACCGCCGCACGACCTCCTCGAAGTCGGCGGGGTCGTGCTGGGATTGCCGCTGGTAGTACCCCCGGCGGCTGATCGAGTACTTGCCGGCCAGTTGGAGGTCGGCCAGCGTCTCCGCGGTCTTCAGGGCCATGAGGTTCGGGTTCAGGATGGGGAGGTCGCCGTACTGGCCCGTCATGCGGATCTCTCGCTCCAGGCAGCCGCCGATGATCGTGCACCCCAGGATCACGGCCTCGGCCCGGTCCTCGTCCATGGCCCGGAGGCACTCGGCCACCGTGTCCCTGGCCACGGCGGAGGTGTCCTCCACCATGTCCGTCACGAACCAGTCGATCGTCCGGACCCCACGGCAGTTCACCCCCCCGTGCAGGCGGACCAGGTCCTCGAGGTACGGCCGGGCCTTGCCGTGGTCGGTGACCACCGTGTAGCTGTGCCCGAAGTAGCTCACCATGTTCATGGCCGCCTCGAGGGGGCCGACGACGGGGATGTCCACGAGCTCCCGGGACATCCGCACCCCGGGGTCGTAGCAGCAGCCCACCACAACGGCGTGGTAGCCCTCTCGCTCGAGGTCCATGACCCGGCGGGCCACCCCCACCTCCATCAGGTGCTTCGGGTAGAGGTAGTCGATGTTCGCGGGAACCCCCTCGAGGTGGATCACGTCCACGGCCGTCCCGGCGTCGGCCTGGGGGACCAGGGTCTCGGCGATGATCTCGTCGTAGAGGTCGGTCCCGAAGGGGTTGATGAAGGCGATCCGCCGGTCCATGGCCGGCCGAACGTACCATCGGCCCCCGGTTCCCTCTATGGGACCGGGCCACGAAGCGGCCTGGCGTCGTTTGTGGCGGAGTGATAGACCTTCGCCCCGTGGGGAAGCTCGATGGTCGGGTCGCCGTGGTCACGGGAGCCGGGTCGGGGATCGGGCTCGCCACGGCGCGCCTGTTCGCCGGGGAGGGGGCGCGGGTGGCCGTGGTGGACCTGCGGGGGGAAGCCGCCGAGGACGCGGCCCGGGGGATCCGCCAGGAGGGGGGCGAGGCGATCGCTGTGGCCGCCGACGTCTCCCGCCCCGCGGACGCGGAGCGCCTGGTCGAGGAGGCCGTCCGCGCGTTCGGCGCCCTCCACGTGCTCCACAACAACGCGGGCGTGCTCCTTCCCGGGACCGTGACCACGATCTCGCTGGAGGACTGGGAGCGGACCCTGGCCGTGAACCTGACCGGCGCGTTCCTGTGCTCCCGGTTCGCGATCCCGCGCATCATCGAGAGCGGGGGCGGCTCGGTGATCCACACCGCTTCCTCGGCCGGGCTGGTCGCCGAGAAGGACATCGCGGCGTACTGCGCCACGAAGGGCGCCCTGGTCATGCTGACGAAGCAGATGGCCCTCGACTACGCGAGGGACGGCGTCCGGGTGAACTGCATCTGCCCGGGTTGGATCGACACCGCGTTCAACGACCCGGTGATCGAGCGGGCCGGGGGGCGGGAGGCCCTGGAGCCCTGGCTCGACGCCATGGTCCCGATGGGCCGGCAGGGGACCCCGGAGGAGGTGGCCTCCGCGGCCCTGTTCCTGGCGTCCGAGGACTCCTCCCTGGTGACCGGCCACGCGCTGGTCGTGGACGCGGGGCTGACCGCCCAGTGACCGGCGGGGGGGCGGCAAGACGCGGCCCGAGGGCCTCTGCGGCCCGTCCCGTCCGGGGGGTCGCCTCCCCGGCGGCCCGGCGGGCGATCGGCCGGGCCCCCACCAGCACGGTCGACGCGCGGCGGTCCCTGGACCTGGCCCTGGACCTGCTCCTCGAGGCGTCGGGGGCCCGGGAGGGGCTGGTGGCCCTGGTCCCGGAGCGCGGGAGGCCCGAGGTCCGCCTGACCCCGGGGCTCCAGTCCCCCGACCCCCGCGACCTCTCCGCGGCCGCCCGGCGGCTCCTGGAGGGCCGCTCGATCCGGCCGGTCCTCCGCGGTCTCGGGGAGCCGGTGGAGGGGGCCGCGGTCGAGGTCGGGGACGGGACCGTGGCCGTGGCCGTGGCCGTGGGGGCGGTGCCGGGAGCCGGGGCGGCCGCGGCCCCCGGGGCGCTCCTGCCGGTGGTGCGCGCGGAGCTCCTGCTCGACCGGCGCCGGAGGTCGGCCGAGATGGCCCGGCTGCACGCCACGGCGCAGAGCGTGGCCTCGTCGCTCGACCTCGAGCAGATGCTCGCTGAGATCGTCCGCGACGCCGTCGAGCTCCTCGGGGCCGACAGCGGGGACATGCTGCTCCGGGACCCCGGGCGGCCGGTCCTCAGGGTCGTGGCCGTGGCCAACTTCGCCGACGACATGGTCGGGTTCGAGATGGGGCTCGACGAGGGCCTGTCGGCCAGGGCCATGGCCACCCAGCGACCGGTGCAGGTGGCCGACTACCTGAGGTCCCAGCTCCGGGTCCGCCGGCTCGACCGGTACGGCTTCCGCGCGGTCCTCTGCGTCCCCCTGGTCGCCCGGGGAGAGTCGATCGGAACGCTGAACGTCCACGCCACCGATCCGGGGATCCGGTTCGGCCGCGAGGACGTGGAGCTGCTCGTCACGTTCGCCAACCACGCCGCCATCGCGATCGACAACGCCCGCCGCCTGGAGAACGAGGCGCGCCTGGCCCGGGACCTCCAGGCCACCGCGGAGGAGCTGTCCCGCTCGCTCGGCCTCCAGCAGCGGCTCGCCGAGCAGGTCCTGCTGGACCGGGGGCTGCCCGGCATCGCGGAGGAGCTGGCCACGATCCTGGGCCGCCCGGTGGCCATCCAGGACCAGCTGCTCCGCGCGATAGGGGGCGCCTCCCCCCCCGGGGAGTCCGGCTGGGAGGCGCTGGTGATCCCAAGGGAGGGCCTCCAGGACCCGGCCACCGCGACGTTCCTCCGGGAGCTGGCGGCGGGCGGGAGGGCGGCGGAGACGCCGCCGGAGCTGGGAGGGGACCGCCTGGTCGTGCCGATCCGCTCCGGGGGGGAAACGGTGCTGGCCTACCTGGTCGTGGCGTCCGGGCCGGACCCCGCTCCCCTGGACCGCGCCCTGATCGAGGTGGCCTCCACCGGGGTCGCGCTGGAGCTGGCCAAGCAGCTGGCCCGGGTCGAGGTGGAGCAGCGCCTGACCGGCGACGTCGTCGGCGAGCTGCTGGCCGGGCCCGTGGCCGACCCCGCGGCGCTGTCCACCCGGGCGGCCAGGCTGGGCATCGACCTGAGCGAGCCCCGGGACGTCATGGTCCTCCACGTCGAGGCGGACGGAGCCGGGACCGATGCCGTCCGGCGGTGCTTCGAGACCGTGCACGGCCTGGTCCGCCGGGAGTCCCCGGCCAGCCTGGTGGCCCTGCAGGGCGGGGTGGTGGTCGTCCTCGCCGCCCGGTGCCGGCCCGAGCGGGGCGGCTTCGGGGAACGGCCCGCCGAGGTCATCGCCGGGGATCTGGTCACCGCCGCCGGCGACCGGCTGTCCGGCCTCGCCGTCACCGCGGCCGTCGGCGACCGGTGCGCCGACGTGGCCGACTACCCGAGGGCCCTGGAGCTGGCCCTGGCCA
>JACQTL010000356.1 GCA_016210805.1 Actinomycetota bacterium
CGGCGGCCGCGTGCTCGACGTCCAGGGTCGCATGGGTCTCGAAGAAGGCCAGGGTCGGGCCGTCCTCGATCCCGTAGTGGGCCCGCAGGCCGTCGATCTTCGCCCGGGCCACCTCGGGGACCTGCCGCTCGTACGCGTAGATCGCCGCGACGCCCGCGGCCACGGGGGCCTCGGCGCTCACCGAGCGGTACCCCTCCACCAGGGCCCCGGCCGCCTCGTTCCACGCCGCTCCCAGGACGTCGTCGCGGGGCACCCCGATCCCCTCGGCGAACCGGAGCCACAGCTCGGCGTGGTTCGCCGGGCCGTGCTCCTCGTCCCACAGGTTCTCCAGGATGGCCTGCCGGTGGTCGGCCCGCTCGGTCCGGCTGTGGACCGCCGACAGGAACCGCGGGAAGCTCGACTCGAAGGCGTAGTACTGCCTCGCGTACTCGCGGAGGGCCTCGCGAGGGAGCGTCCCCGCGGCCCACTTCGTGTAGAAGGGATGGCCCAGCAGGTGCCGGGCGTCGATCATCTCGTCGATCCGTGCGACCAGGTCCATGTGCCGCCTCCCATCTGAGTGGACGAGGGGAAGCGTGCCCCGGGCGGGCCCAGGCTGCAACCCCCGCGAACCGGACAGGCCCGGGCCCGCGGACGGCGCGGGGTCAGGCCGCGATCCGCTCGGCCGGCGCCTCGGCCTCGGAACGGTCTTGGGTGGCCCTCCCGCGCTTCGACCTCACGGCGACGAAGGCGATCAGCGCGAGTGCCCCATAGACGATCAGCGGGGGCCCGAACATGACCAGCAGGCCGTACAGCCCTCCGACCCAGATGCTCTCAGCCAGCATGCCCATCCCCTCCCTGGGGGATCGTAGGGCATGTCTTCCCCGGCGAGCGAGCCGGTCAACCCTCGCCCTTGGCCTCGTTGGGGGGGCACTAGTCCGTAACAGACTAGTCGGTGGTCAGGTGGCCGGCCACCTCCGCAGGGGTGCCGTCCTGGACGACCACCCCGTCCCGGAACAGCACGACCCGGTTGGCGTACCGGACCGCCTCCGGGTTGTGGGTGGCGGCCAGCACCGCTCCCCCCCGCCGCACGACCTCCCACAGGGCCTCGAGGATGATGTCGGCGTTCTCGGTGTCGACCTCGGCGATGGGCTCGTCGGCCAGGACGACCTCGGGGTCGGTGATCAGGGCCCTGGCCACGGCCACCCGCTGCTGCTGGCCGGCGGAGAGCTCGAAGGTCCGGTTGTGCAGGCGATCGGCCAGGCCGAGCTGGGTAAGCCACGTCTCGGCCCTCCCCCGAGCCTCCTCGAGGTCGCCGCCCGAGACCCGGAGGGGGAGCTCGACGTTCTCGATCGCGGAGAGGGTCGGCATCAGCCCGAAGCTCTGGAAGACGATGCCCACGCCGCCCCGGCGGATGCGGAGCCGCTCCTCCCCTCTGAGGGCCTCGAACGGCCGGCCCTTCCACCGGACCTCTCCCTCGTCCGGCCGGTCCAGCCCGGCCAGGACCCCCAGGAACGTCGTCTTCCCGGAGCCGGACGGACCCATGAGCGCCACGAAGTCCCGGGGGTGCAGGGCGAGCGAGGCGCCCCTCACCGCGACGACGCCGCTCCGCCCGCCGTACGTCCGGACGACGTCGGTGGCGGCCAGGAGGGCCCCATCGACGGCCCCTCCCCGTCCGTCCGGCCGTCGCTCGGGCGCGGAGCCGCCCATCAGTCCGGCCTCCGGAACTCGGAGTAGGGGTCTGGCCCAGAGGGTGCGTCGGGGGGCTCGGGCGCGTCGGGCGCGTCGGGGGGCTCTGGGGAGGGCTCCGCGGAGCGGGCCACGGAGGGGAGCCGGCGGGCCGGCTCGGAGCGCCGGCGGATCCTGACCTCGCCGTCGCTCACCTCGACCTCGAGCTCCGAGCCGGCCAGCGCGTCGACGGCCGGTCCGGGGAGCTCGACGGAGCCCTCCGCGGACAGGGGTTCCAGGGAGTGGGTGTCGGGGGCGATCCTCCCGTCCCGGATCCGGATCGTCCGGTCGGCCCGCCGGGCCGCCAGGAGGTCGTGGGTCACCATGGCCACCGTGACCCCGAACTCCCGGTTCACGTCGCGGAACGCCGACAGGACCCGCTCGGCCGACTCGCTGTCCAGCTCGGCGGTGGGCTCGTCGGCGAGGAGGATGGCCGGCAGGTTGGCCAGGGCCACGGCCACGGCGGCCCGCTGCTGCTCGCCGCCGGAGAGCTGGCCGGGCGTGTGCCCGGCCCGGTCGGCCAGGCCGACGACCTCCAGGAGCTCGCCCACCCGGCGGCGCCGGAGCGACCCTCCCCGGCCCGTCGCGATCAGCGGCAGGCCCACGTTCTCCCTGAGGGACAGGTAGGGGACCAGGTTCCGGGCGGTGCCCTGCCACACGAAGCCGATCCGGTCCCGACGGTGGGCGGTGAGCTCGGCCTCGTCCAGGCGGCCGAGGTCCCGGCCCTCCACCTCGACCTCGCCGGCCGAGGCCCGGTCCAGCCCACCCACGAGGTTGAGGACCGTGGACTTCCCGGAGCCGCTCGGGCCGACCAGGGACAGGAACTCGCCCTCCGCGATCTCGAAGTCCACCCCGGCCAGGGCCACGACCCCCGTGTCGACGATCCGGTAGACCTTGAAGACGTGGTGGAACCGGACCACCGCCGAGCCCTCGGCGAGCGGGGCCCTCACTCGGCCTCCCCCCGCAGGACCGTGGTCACCGAGGAGCGCAGGAGGGCCCGGAGGGCCAGGACCAGGCCGAGCCCGGTGGCGGCCACGATCGCCGAGCCGAACAGGCCCAGCGCGCTCCAGTCCACCACGAGGAGGGGAGCCGGGAAGGACTGCCCGAGGCTCTTGCCCACGTAGGGCATCATGAGCCGGAGGATCCCCAGGCCGAGCGAGAAGCCGGCGGCCACGGCGAACCCGACGAGCACCGACTGCTCCACGAGCAGCACGGCGGTCACCTGGCGGCGGTCCACCCCCATGGCCCGGAGGGAGGCGAACTCGAACTCGCGCCGCCTCTGCGAGAAGTACAGGCCCACGGCGACCCCCACCACGACCAGGCCCATCCCCCCGGTGGCCGCCGCGAAGTGCATCCCCACGGCCAGGCTCTGGGGGAGCTGGGCGAGGAGGGCGACGATCCGGGCCGCGTTGTCGGAGTGGCCGGGGAGGAACCCCGCCGCCGTTAGCTCCTCCGAGGGGTCCTCTCCCTGCGCCCACACCTCGCTGAAGGTCAGGGTCGCGTCCGGGAACCGCCGGGCCCGCTCCAGGAGCCCCGGGGCCGGGAACACGACGAACTCCCCGAGGAGGGTGGGGAAGCCGGTCAGGGTGGCCACCCGGCGGAACTCCAGGACCTGTCCTCCCACCGAGAAGGAGAACTCGTCCTCGAGGCCGGCGGCCAGGCCCCTGGACAGGGCCACGGGGAGGGGCGGCTCGGGCGGGCGGATCCCCCCCACCACCCGGCTGGTCCCCGGATCGATCGTGAGCTGGACCCCCTCGGGGAGGGCCACGACGTCGCCCTGGCTGCCCCGCCACCTGACCATCCGCCACGAGGACAGGTCGATGGCCTCGGCCTCGCCGCCCACGACCTCCACGCGCTCCACGACCAGGCGGACGATGGGCGGCGCGTCCACGTCCGCGGTCTCGGCGAACAGGACGTCGAGGAGCCGGCCCCCTCCCTCCAGGACGGCCCGGTACGTCCGCGAGCCGGCCTCGATGGGGCCGAGGTCGAGCGTGGTCACCGCGCCCTCGGGGTCGCGGACCACGGCCTGCACCCGCATCCCGGCGGTGTCCTCCGGGGCGTCGAGGGTCACCTCGAGGCTCCGGGCGTCGTCGGTGAGCGGGACGCCGGCCGGCTCGGTGGCCAGGCGGTCGAGGAGGGTCTCGATCGGGACGTCGGCGTAGTCCTCCCGCCACCACCCGCCGTCCAGGTAGGTCTTTGGGTCGATGGCCAGGCCGAAGGGGGAGGGGCCCCCGGCGATGGGGATCGAGGGCTCCGTCCGGACGATCGGGGTCGTCCCGGCGGGGAACGCGTCCATCGCGGCCAGGGGCTGGGCGATCGAGGCGATCTCCACGTTCCAGTCCGACCCCACCACCTGGCGGGCGGAGTCCTCGTGGTTCTGGACCACGATGCCCCGGTACGACGTCGACACGACCAGGAGCCCGGCGGCCAGGACCAGGAGCAGGGAGGTGGCGAAGCTGGTTCCCGGGGACCGGCCCAGGCGCCGGCCGGCCAGGTACGCGGCCAGCGAGCCGGTCCTCCCCAGGAACCCGTCCATCCAGCGGAACAGGGCCAGGAGGAGCCGGAGCACCGCGAACGACGCGGCGAAGATGAGGAGGGTGGGGGCCAGGAGGATCAGCGGGTCGATCGACCCGCTCCGCTCGGCGGGGAGGAACCCGCGGCTCCGGACCTCCCAGAAGGCGGCCAGCCCCAAGAGGCCCACGAACACCTCCCACGGGTACCGGGCCAGCAGGGGACGCGCCTCCCGCGAGATGGCCCGGCGCTCCTCGACCACGGTCCGGGAGACGAACGGGATGGAGGTCAGGACGAGGATCACGCCACCGAGCACCGCCCCGATCACCCCGGCGACGATCGCCGCCCCCGACAGGGTGATGGGGAAGATCACGCCGGCTGGAGAGGGACCGTTCGCCCCGATGGCCAGCCGGGCCAGGCCCATGCCCACCAGGAGGCCGATCGGATAGGCCACCAGGGCCGTGAAGACGGTCTGGACGGTCTGGGCCCCGAGCAGCTTGGCCCTGGTGAACCCCCGGGACTTGAGCACGGCCAGCTCGAAGGACTGCCTGGACAGGGCCAGCGAGGCCACGCCGGCCAGCACCGCCAGGGCCACGGCCCCGATCTGGAAGACGACCAGGTAGATGGGGATGCGGAGGTTGGCGATCCGCTTGCGGACCAGGTCGAGCAGGGTGTCGATCCCGGTCGTCGCGGTGATCGACCCCAGCCCCCCGGCAGCCCTCATCTCCTCGAGGGCCCGGTCCACCCTGCCCGGGAACCTGGCGGCCTCCAGGAACGGGGTCCCCAGGAGGTCGATGTAGGCGTCCCAGACGTACTCGGGGGTGAGGCCGAGCCCGCCGGCCACCGCCAGGAACCCCTCCTGGGAGACGATCAGGGGCTGGGGCTGGGTGGAGTCGGGGTCCGGGAACGGGCTGAGGGGGCCGTACCAGTACGGTCCCGTGGCATCGAACGGGGTGACGATCGCCGTCACGGTGAGCTCGACGGACCCGCCGGACGAGCTCAGGACGATCGTGTCCCCCGGGCCGGCCCGGAGCTGCCGGGCGATGCTCCGGGGGAGGGCCACCTCGTCCTGCGATCCGGGGAACTCCCCCCGGACGGGCACGTTCGGCTCCGCGCCGGTTCGGAAGAGCACGGGGACCGACAGCGCCTCCCCGTCCGGCTCCTCGCCCCGGGGGGCGGGGAGCGCGACCCGGACCGTGGCCCGTCCCTGGCGGAGGAGCTGCTCGAGGGGGATCGTCCGGAGGGCCTCCCGGATCGACCGGTCGGCCGCGTCGAAGTCGAACCCCGACCGGCCGTCCACCCGGAACCGGGCGTTCTTGACGGTGACCCCGGCGGAGAGGGCGTCCGAGGACAGGATGGCCTCCCGCGCGGCGTCCGCGTAGATCGGCCCGGCCACCAGGACCCCGATCGTGAAGCCGAGCGTGACGATCAGGGCCACGGCGAGCAGGCGCTGCGCGACCAGGCGCTTCAGGACGAATCCGAGTGTCGCCATCCGGAAGTGGTGTACGCGAACCCGGCCCCGGCGGGCCGGGAGCCCCATGATACGCTGCGGTTCGGGTCGCCGGCCGCCCCGCCGGCGAGCCCGCCCCCCAGGACGAGCGAGGAGAACGACCACCGTGGACCGACCCGAGATCCTCATGGCCCCCGGCCCCACCCCGGTGCCCCCCGAGGTCTTCCTGGCCCAGGGGAGCCCCCTCGTCTACCACCGGGGACCGGGGTACGGGGCCCTGCTCCGCGGGGTGACCGAGGACTTGAGGCGCCTGTTCCGGACGGAGGGCGACGTCCTGGTGTTCACGTCCTCCGGCACCGGGGGGCTCGAGTCCGCGGTGGCCAACCTCTTCTCGCCCGGCGACCGGGTGGTGGTCCCCGTGGCCGGCTACTTCGGGGAGCGGTTCGCCGGCATCGCCCGGGCCTATCGCCTCGACGTGCGGACGATCGACTACGAGTGGGGCCGCGAGGTCCGGGCCGAAGACGTGGCGGAGGCCGTCGCCGAGGCTCCCACGAAGGGCGTCCTCGTCCAGCACAGCGAGACCTCCACCGGGGTCGTCCACGACGTGGAGGCCATCGGCCGGGTCACGCGCGAGGCCGGGGTCCTGCTGGCCGTGGACGCCGTGTCCTCGCTGGGCGCCGTGCCCTTCGAGGCCGACGCCTGGGGGATCGACGTCGCGGTGAGCGGTTCACAGAAGGCCCTGTCGGCCACCCCGGGCCTCGCGTTCGTGGCCATCTCGGAGCGGGCCTGGGACGCCCACCGGGAGGCCACCTCGCCCCGGTTCTACTTCGACTGGAGCCTCTACAAGGAGTCCTACGACCTCCCGAACCCCGAGAACCCGTTCACGCCCGCCATCTCCCTGATGCAGGGGCTGGCCGCGGCCCTCCGCCTGTACTACCAGGACGGGGTCGAGGCGGTGCTGGAGCGGCACCGTCTGCTCTCCTCGGCCGTCAAGGAGGGCATACGGGCCCTGGGCCTCGACCTGTTCGGCGAGGGGCTGGAGCGAGCCTGGGCGGTGACCTCGGTCCGGGCCCCCGACGGGATCGACGGGAACCAGCTCGTGGCCAGGGTCCGGGCCGACCACGGGATCATCCTGGCCCCCGGCCAGGGGCCCCTGAAGGGGAAGGTGTTCCGGATCGGGCACCTCGGCTACTACCAGCCCACCGACATCCTCCGGTGCCTGGCCGCCCTGGAGATGACCCTCGCCGACATGGGGTTCCCGGTGAAGCGGGGCTCGGGCGTGGCCGCGGCCCAGGAGGTCCTGTCCGCCGGGGCCTCCCCGGGATAGGCCGGGCCGGCCGGGCGGAGGAGGCCGCGATGCGGGTCCTGGTCACGGAGCCCCTCTCGGAACGAGGGCTGGAGCTCCTCCGCAGGGACTTCCAGGTGGACGTCCGGCCGGAGCTCGCCGCGGCGGGGCTGGCCGAGGCCATCGCGCCCTACGACGCCCTCGTGGTCCGGTCGCAGACCAGGGTGGACGCCGAGGTGCTGGCCGCGGCGGAGAACCTCAAGGTCGTGGCCCGGGCCGGGATCGGCCTCGACAACGTCGACGTCGAGATGGCCACCCGGCGGGGGGTCATGGTGGTCAACGCCCCCCAGTCGAACATCGTCTCGGCCGCGGAGCACACGCTGGCCCTGCTCCTGGCCCAGGCCCGGAACATCCCGGCGGCCAGCGCCGCGCTGAAGGCCGGGCAGTGGTCGAGGGAGCGGTTCCAGGGGATCGAGCTCGCCGGGAAGACCCTCGGCCTGGTCGGGCTGGGGCGGGTGGGCTCGATGGTCGCCCAGCGGGCCGGGGCCCTGGGGATGCGGGTCATCGCGTTCGACCCGTACGTCTCCAAGGATCGGGCCAGGGAGATGGGCGTGGAGCTCATGCCCACCCTCGAGGCCCTCCTGGTCCAGTCCGACTTCGTCTCGATCCACCTCCCCCGGACGCCCGACACGGAGGGGCTGATAGGGGAGCGGGAGCTCGCCCTGGTGAAGGAGGGGGCCCGCCTGGTCAACACGGCCCGGGGCGGGATCGTCGACGAGGACGCCCTGGCCAGGGCCCTGAAGGACGGCCGGCTGGGCGGGGCAGCGCTCGACGTGTTCGACGTGGAGCCGACCACCGACTCGCCGCTGTTCGGGCTCGACCAGGTGGTGGTCACCCCCCACCTGGGGGCCTCCACGGTCGAGGCGCAGGACAAGGCGGGCACGGCGATCGCCGAGATGGTGTCGCTCTCCCTCCGGGGGGAGTTCGTGCCCTACGCCGTGAACGTGTCGGCCGGGGCGGAGGTCTCCGAGGCCGTCCGGCCGTTCCTCCCGCTGGCCGAGCGCCTGGGAGCCATCCTCACCGGCCTCTCCGAGGGGGCCCTCCGCGGGGTGGAGTGCGAGTACCTCGGCCGGATCGCCGAGGCCGACACCCGGGTCCTCACCCTGGCCGCGGTGAAGGGCGTCCTGTCGGGCATCGTCCACGAGCCCGTGTCCTTCGTGAACGCGCCGGTGATCGCCAGGGAGCGGGGGATCGTGGTCTCCGAGACGACCTCGACGGTCTCCAGGGACTACGTGAACCTGGTGGCCCTCCGGGCCGAGACCGAGGCCGGCGAGGTGGCCGTGGCCGGGACGCTGGTGGGCAAGCGCAACGCCGAGCGGCTCGTCCAGGTGTTCGACTTCGACATCGACATGGCCCCGGCCCGGCACATGGCCTTCTTCCTGTACGAGGACCGTCCCGGCGTCGTCGGCAAGGTGGGGACCCTGCTCGGCGAGTGGCAGGTGAACATCGCCAGCATGGAGGTCGGCCGGAAGGCCGCCGGGGGGCTGGCCCTCATGGCCCTGACCCTGGACAGCGCGATCCCTCCGGAGATCCTGGACCGCATCGCCACCGACATCGGCGCCGAACGGGTCCGCTCGATCGTCATCCCCGGGTAGGTCGACGGGGTAGGTCGAAGGGCCGCAGCGGAGCGAGCCGTTCGGCGGTGTTCGGCCCCCGGGGGCGGGGTATGCTGGTGGCGCTTCCCCCGGAACGTGCCCAGCGGCGGAAGGAGGGTTTCCGGTGCCGATCGAGCCCGTGGCCAAGATCTGGATGGATGGGAAGCTCGTCGACTGGGCCGACGCCAGGGTCCACGTCCTGACCCACGCGCTGCACTATGGCACCGGCGTCTTCGAGGGGATCCGCGCCTACGGGACCGGACGGGGCCCGGCCATCTTCCGGCTCGAGGACCACATCCGCAGGCTCTACCGCTCCGCGCAGATCTACCTGATGGAGATCCCGTACTCCCCGGACGAGATGATGGAGGCCTCGCTCGAGACGGTCCGGGTGAACGGCCTCAAGTCCTGCTACGTACGACCGCTGGTGTACCGGGGGGAGGGCGAGATGGGCCTCAACCCCTTCCCGGCGCCGATCGCCGTCTCGATCGCGGTATGGGCGTGGGGGCCCTACCTCGGCGAGGACGCCCTGGAGAACGGGGCCAGGGCCAAGATCTCCTCGTGGAAGCGGCTCGACCACAACATGCTTCCGCCGTTCGCCAAGGCCACCGGGCAGTACGCCAACTCGGCGCTGGCCAAGATGGAGGCCCTGAAGGCCGGCTACGACGAGGCCATCATGCTCAACCACCACGGCCACGTCACCGACGGGACCGGCGAGAACATCTTCATCGTGCAGGACGGCGCGCTCCTCACGCCGCCCCTGGCCGAGGGGTGCCTCCCGGGCATCACCCGGGACTCCGTGATGAAGATCGCCGGGGACCTGGGCTACGAGGTCCGCGAACGGACCCTGGCCCGGGCCGACCTGTACACCGCCGACGAGGCCTTCTTCACCGGGACGGCCGCTGAGGTGTGCCCGATCCGCGAGGTGGACGACCGGCCGGTGGGCTCCAACGGCCGGGGCCCGATCACCAAGGAGATACAGGCCACCTTCTTCGCCGCGGTCCGCGGCGAGATCGACCGCTACCAGGGCTGGCTGTCCCACGTGAACCCGTAGCCGTCTCACCCGAGCTTCGGACGCAGCTCCAGGCTGCGGAGAGTGGAGAGGTCGCGCCGGTCAGCCCGCTTGCCCGGGTTCGTTCCTCAGGGGCTCCGGAAGCTGGGATGCCCTGCTGGCCTACCAGGAGGCGGCGGAGCACTCGGCCGGCTCGTCGACCTCCTCGTAGGACCCCCCCGCGCCGAACGTGAGTGAGGAGGCGGCCACCGACCGCGTGTTGTCCATCAGGCAGAAGTAGGTCCCCGAGGCGCTCCGGGCCACCAGCTGCACCGTGGTGTCCGACACCCCGACGATGGCCACGCTGCCCACCGAAGGGGGTCCGGCCGGCTCCCACGGGATCGAGGGCTCGAGCGACTCGGCCACGGCCGGGTCGAACGCCAGGAACGACTGGGCGCCCACCTCGTGCACGTGGGCGGTGACCACCGCGTCCCGGAGGTCGGACTGGGCCGCGGCGTCCTCGGCCCGCCGGGCCGCCCGGAGGTGCATGGGGATCCCCACGGCGACGAGGATCCCGACGACCAGGAGTACGACGGCGAGCTCGACCATCGAGTAGCCGCCCTCGTCCCCGTCCAGGGGCACGGACCATGGTTGGTGGGACATCGCCCCCCTTCCTCGACCGCCGGGGACCGTGGCTTGAGGGCCGAGGGGCGTCCGATCCGGGTGCCGTTCGGCTGGAGGCGCACCCCGTGCGGTAGCCTGCCCGGACGATGAGGCTGGTCAGGTTCCGGTTCGGCGACCGCATCGCCACCGGCGTCCTCGACGGCGAGGGCATCCGGGTGCTCAGGGGGACGTTCTTCGAGGATCCCCTGCCCACGGGGGAGGAGGTCGCCGCGGCCGACGTCCGACTGCTGGCCCCGGTGCTCCCCTCCAAGGTCGTGTGCGTGGGACGCAACTACGCCGACCACGCGGCCGAGATGGGGGAAGGGGTCCCCGCCGAGCCTCTCCTGTTCCTGAAGCCCTCAACCTCGGTGATCGGCCCGGGCGACCCCGTCCCGTACCCCGAGCTCACCTCCGAGCTCCACTACGAGGGCGAGCTGGCCGTGGTGATGGGCCGGCTGGCCCGGCGGGTGGGGAGCCCCGAGGAGGCCGCGAACGCGATCCTCGGCTTCACGTGCGGCAACGACCTCACCATGAGGGACCTCCAGCGGACCGACGGGCAGTGGACCAGGGCCAAGGGGTTCGACGGATCGTGCCCCCTGGGCCCCTGGATCGAGACCGACCTCGACGTCGGGGACGTCCCGATCGAGACCCGGGTGAACGGCGAGGTCCGCCAGTCGTCCCGGACGTCGCGGCTGGCCTTCGGCCCCGTGGCCCTGATCGCCTACGTGACCCGGTTCATGACGCTCCTCCCCGGGGACGTCATCATGACGGGCACCCCGGCGGGGGTCGGACCTCTGGTCGTCGGGGACGAGGTCGAGGTGGAGGTCGGAGGGCTGGGCGTGCTGTCCAATCGGGTGGTGGAAGGCTGAGCGTGGAGGTCCGGTGCCGGTTCGCGCCCGCCCCGAGCGGGAGCCTCCACGTCGGCGGGGCCCGCACCGCCCTGTTCAACTGGCTGTTCGCCCGGCACCATGGCGGCGCCTTCGTCCTCCGGGTCGAGGACACCGACGCCGACCGGGTCACCGAGGAGGCCATCCACAACCTGGCCGCCTCGCTCCGGTGGCTCGGCCTGGACTGGGACGA
>JACQTL010000030.1 GCA_016210805.1 Actinomycetota bacterium
CGACGGCGAAGCCGCGGCTCGTCCAGAACTGGATCTCGACGTTGAGCTCGGCCCGGGCCATGCTGGTCGGCCCTCCGTGGGACAGGACGAGGAGCGGCGGCCTCTCGCCGTCGGGCCCGCGGAAGTCGCGGTTGGTAGGCGGGTAGTGCAGGGCGTGGGCGGTCCTTTCGCCGGCCGTCGGGAACTCGATCGGCCGGGCCACCGACACGTAGCCGGGGTCCAGCTCGAGGTCACTGCTCCGCCTGATCACCTCCACGTCGCCCGACCCGGGGTCGATCGCGACCACGGCCGCGTGCTCCGTGGGGCTCCCGGCCAGGCAGAAGACCCGCCGGCCGTGGGTCCTCAGGAAGCCGAACCCGGTGAACGGGAGGTCGAGGGACTCCAGCGAGCCGGCCTCCGGGTCGAGGACGGCGAGGTGCGAGCGCCCCTCCCGCACGTACGCGCACGCGATCCGGCCGTCCTCCAGGAAGTCGTACGTCGAGAACCCGAAGATCCACTGCGGGCCTCCGAACTCGGCCTCCATGGGATGGAGGGGCTCGATCCGGCCGTCGCGCTCCCTGTACAGGTTCCACCAGTTCGAGCGGTCGGAGACGAAGTGCAGCTCGCCCGACGGGCTCCAGGCCGGCTGGAAGATCGACTCCCCGGGACCTCCGGCCACGTGCCGGGGCTCGCCGAGCGACACGCCGTCCTCCGAGACGGTGAGCTCGGCGACCCACAGGTCCGAGCCGTCCCAGGGCATGTTCGGGTGGTCCCAGGTCGTCCACGCGAGCCGCCGCCCGTCCGGGCTGGGCCGGGGGAAGGAGAAGAAGTCGTGGCCGTCGGCGATGACCACCGGCTCGGAGGAGCCGTCCGCGGGGACGGCGACCAGCTCGTTCACCACGTCGGTCGCGGCATCACCCTCGTGGCGCTCGTGCACGCACACGATCCACCGGCCGCCGCCCACCGCGCGGCCGTCGGCGTAGCGGAGGGAGGCCGGCCGGGGCGGCTCCGGGGTTATCGCCGTCGGCTCCCCACGGGGACCGTCCTGCCGGTACAGGCGCTGGTCGGCGAAGCTCGACGAGAAGACCTTGCCACCGTGCACGACATACGAGCCGCCGCCGTACTCGTGGACCCTGGTGCGGACGTTGAAGCCCGGAGGGGTCACTTCGGCCACATCGCCTTCCGGCGACCGGCGCACGACGACGTAGCGGCCCGCCTCCGTGGGCCTCCCCTCCAGCCAGTAGGCGTCGTCGCCGTCCAGCTGGACCTCCTGGAGCCGGATCCCGCTCTCCGCGAGCAGCGTGGCCGAGATCGGGGACTCCCACGCGCCGAAGGGCTCCACCCTCATCGCCGCATCTTCCTCCCGGTCACCACGCGGGTCACCCCGAGGCCGCCCCTGGTGCTCCTGACCTCGCCGAACCCGGCCCGGCGGAACAGGGCGGCGACAGCTCGGGAACGGTCCGGGCTCACCTCGACCAGGAGCCACCCGCCCCTGCGGAGCCAGTCACCCGCCTCGCCGGCCGCGCGCTCGATCAGGCCGAGTCCCTGGGGGCTCCGGTCGGTCAGCGACTCCACCGGCTCGAAACGGCGGACCTCCTCGGGGAGGAGCCGGACCTCACGGCGCCCGACGTAGGGGGGATGGAGCGTGATGACGTCCACGCGGCCCGCAACCGAGGCCGGGACCGGCGCGAACAGGTCGCCTTCGATGAACCGGACCGGGAGCCCCAGCCGGCGCGCGTTCGCCCTGGCCAGGGCCACGGCGCGCGCGGAAAGGTCCGTCCCGAAGACCGTGGCGCCGGGGACCTCGTTGGCCACGGCCAGGGCGACGGGGCCGACGCCGGTGGCCAGGTCGACGTGGACGGGGTCACGGCGGCCCCGGAGCCGCCTGACGGCCTGCTCGGCCAGGAACTCGCTCGAGTCCCGGGGGACGAAGGCGCCGGGCCGGGCCGTGATCCGCAGGCCCCTGAACTCCGCCCACCCCTTTATGTAGGGAACCGGCTCACCGGTGAACCGCCGCTCGACGAGCCGCTCGAACCGACGGACCTGCGCCGGAGCGACCTCGTCATCGGGGTCGATCTCGTCCCGATCCAGGACGAACATCAGGAGGTCCTCGGCCTCGATCAGCTCCCGGCCCTTCTGCCAGTGGTCGAGCGCCGGCGACGACTTCAGCCTCTCCTCGGCCCACACCAGCAGCTCATCCGCCCGCATCGCCCGCGCATCCTACCGGCGGGGCGGAACTCACCCGAGGACGCCGCGGACGGCGAGTCGATCGCGGAGGGCCCGGGCCGCCTCGGTGTCACGCCGGCTGAATGCCAACTCCGTCCGGCCGAGGGGAGTGCTCACCTCGGCGTACCCCCACTCGAAACCCAGGAACCGGTAGGCGGGCTCCCTGTGGAGGCGTTCCAGCGGGGCATGCTCAGGGGCGATCGCGTATCGGTCGGCCCAGGATTTCTCCCGCACCGTGGTCACGTAGTCCAGGTCGAGCGAAGCCTCGAAGCGCAGCTTGACCTGAGGGACCCACCGGATCCTCCGGTCGCTGACCATGACATAGGTCCAGGCAGCCCCGCCCGATTCCACGCTCCCCCGGACTGTGATGTCCTCGCAACTCCCGATGGCGAGGACCCGCTCGTCCGCGTCCAGGTGGTCGCGGACGGCCTCGTCGCAGGCCCCCGGAAGAGGTCCCGGAAAGGCACCACGTCCGGAGCGTACCGGCGGGGATCAGCGCCCGGCTCGCCCGCTCGAGGTGTGGGCGGGAGCGGGACGGAGCGAGCCGCCACTCGATCCTGCGGCCGAGCGTCGCGGCGTAGCGCTCGAGGCTGGAGAGCCGTCTATCCCTGCGCAACCAGGTCAAGCCCCTCGACGAACTCCTCCACTTCAGTGGTCGAACTTGGCGCCAAGCTTCGAGAAACCCTGAACGCTGTCACCTGGCCCTGATGCCTGACCAGAGTGCGGGACTCCGCGGCCTCCCGGGCTCTCACCGCCCGTTCAACCAGATGCCGAATCCAAGAGCTGACGGTCCGGCCATCTTGCTCCGCGAAGTGCTTCACGAGCTCGATCAACTCAGGCCGGAATCGAATCGGCACGTGTGTCGAGAGTGGCGTCTTGGACTTTCGGCCTCGAGCCTCTCCCTGAAGCTTCGAAGAGGCCGGATCGTCGTACTGTTCGAATGCCGCTCGGTCGTCCATGTCCCTACCCCCCGTAGATTCGGCGTCTCTGCACCTCGTATCGATGCTTCTCGCCATCATCTGCTTTTCGTATCCCGATGGGCCGCGCTTGACGCGGATCGCCGCTTCGTGAGGGCGCCAATGGCACCACCAGGACCTCGCCCGGAACGTACCCCACCATTATCCAGTCGGCGGCTCCGTCCTCCGCTGCCTGCCAGAACACGGGCTCGTTCGCCCAAACGTCCCTCACATCGTCCGGGTCGAATTGCCTCTTCATCAGATGAGGCGTGTTGCCGGTGTCGAACTCGAAAGGATCATCTTCATCCAGCAGGTCCAGATTGAAGCGCTTCCGCATCGTGATACACTGTAACACATGGAGATCACGACAGCCTTGCTGGCGGACGCAGCGACAGTCGCCGACGGGAAGCTCTACGTCCACGGCGGCGGCTGGGATCGAATCACCACGCGGAGCCTGCCGGCGGTCCATCCAGCGCTGGCGGTCGTCCTAGTCTTTCGTGTCCCTTACGACGAAGCGCTGACCCCCCATCCATTCCATATCGAACTTCTCGATGCCGACGACAACGCCGTGGGGCCTGCTGCCGACGGCACGCTGAACGTAGGGCACGCACCGACCGCAGTGAGAGGCGCTCCCTCGTTTGTGCCTTTCACCTGGACACTTCAGAACCTTGAGCTCCCCGCGGCAGGGGCATACCGCTTCCGAGTGGGGACTCATGAAGACGAGCTTGCCTCGATCTTCTTCGTCGTGGCCGAGACCGGCAGATAGGACCCGGACTTGGATTCCAAGCGATCCGACTGACACGACCTGGCGCCCCGAACCTACCGGGGAGTAGCATCGCCTCGTGGACTTCCGCGATACGCTGGACGAGGCCGCCTTCCGGGAGCAGCTGCGCGCTTGGCTGGACGAGAACATCCCGCCCGGGTGGGGGGAGCCTGGGCACCGGGAGCCGGAGGAGCTCCACGAGCGGGTCGCGTTCTACAAGGACTGGTCGGGGCGGCTGTACGAGGCCGGGTTCGTGGGCATCACGTGGCCGGAGGATTACGGCGGCCGCAGCGGGCCGCTCACCCATCAGGTCATCGCCCTGGAGGAGTTTGCCCGGTCGGGCGCGCCCGAGCACATGAACGTGATCGGGCTGGGGATGGCCGGGCCGACGATCCTGGCCCACGGGACCGACGAGCAGAAGGCCACCTACCTGAAGCCGATCCTCACCGCCGAGCACGTGTGGTGCCAGGGGTTCTCGGAGCCCGGCGCGGGGAGCGACCTGGCCGCGCTCTCCACCCGGGCCGAGCGGGACGGGGACCACTACGTCGTCACCGGGCAGAAGGTCTGGTCGTCGTTCGCCCACATCGCGGACTACTGCATCCTGCTGACCCGCACCGACCCCTCCGGCCGCAAGCACGAGGGCATGACCTACCTCATCCTCGACATGAACGCGCCGGGCGTCGAGGTCCGGCCCCTCCGCCAGATCACCGGGGACAGCGAGTTCAACGAGATCTTCCTGGACGGCGTGCGCGTCCCCGTCGAGAACGTCCTGGGAGCCGAGGGGAACGGCTGGGCCGTGGCCATCACCACGTTGATGAACGAGCGGGCCAGCCTGGGCATCGCCCTCACCGTCCGCCTGGAGGTGGCCCTCCGCCGGCTCGTCGAGCTGGCCAGGGAGACCCCCCGGAATGGCGGCCGCGCCGCCGACGACACGCTGGTCCGCGACCGGATCGCCGAGCTGTGGTGCGAGCTCCAGGCGCTCCGGTTCACCAACTACCGGTCCTACTCGCAGTTCCTGGCCTCGGGGATGCCCGGTCCGGAGGGCTCCACGGCGAAGCTCGTCTGGTCGGAAGCGAACCAGCGGCTCACGAAGCTGGCCCTGGAGATCCAGGGGCCGTACGCGATGCTCTCCGGCGGCGACCACGCCTACCGAGACGGCATCTGGCAGCGGCTCCAGCTCCGGAGCCGGGGGAACTCGATCGAGGGCGGGACGTCCGAGATCCTGCGCGGCATCATCGCCGAGCGGGTCCTCGGGCTCCCGAAGAGCCGATGAACTTCACCTTCTCGGAGGAGCAGGTGATGCTCCGGGACTCGGCCCGGGACTTCCTCGCCGCCCGCTACCCGATCGAGAAGGTGGCCGAGATCGCCGACGGGGACGGGTTCGACCCGGCCGACTGGCCTGCGGTGGCCGAGCTCGGGTGGACGGGGATCTCGGTCCCCGAGGACGCCGGCGGAGCCGGCATGGGATTCCTCGAGGAGATGGTGGTCATCGAGGAGCTCGGCCGGGCCCTCTACCCCGGGCCATTCTTCTCGACCGTGGTGCTGGCCCTGCCTGCCCTCCAGCGTTCGCCCGAGCTGCTCGAGAGGGTTCTCACGGGGGAGGCTCCCGCGACGCTGGCCTGGGCCGGACCGGGCGGCGAGTTCACCAGCGACCGGGTCTCGGTCGGCGCGGGCTTCGGCGACGAGGACGACAGCGGTCACCTGTTCGGGATGACCCTCTTCGTCCCCGACCTGGCCCAGGCGTCGCTGGTCGTGGTCCCGGCCATGGTGGACGGCGGCATGGCCCTGTGGGCCGTGGAGGCCGACGCCGAGAAGTCCGACCGCGCGCCGCTCCCCACGGTGGACACCACGCGCCGGCTGGGCTCCTTCTCCCTGGAGGGAGCCGAGGCCCGGCTGCTGGCCGGTCCGGACGAGGCCGGAATGCTCCTGGAGTCGATCCGCGACCGGGCCCTGGCCGCGCTCGCCGCCGAGGCCGTGGGGGTGGCCTCCCGGGCCCTCGAGCTCTCCGTCGAGCACGCCAGCACCCGCGAGCAGTTCGGCAAGCCCATCGGAGCATTCCAGATGGTTTCCGCGGAGCTAGCCGACGCCTACGTCGAGGTCGAGCAGGCCCGGTCGCTCGCCTACTGGGCGGCGTGGGCCGTGGCCCACGGCTCGCCCGACGCCCCGGTGGCCGCCGCCGGCGCGAAGGCGTACGCCGCCGAGGCCGCCGTCCGGACCTGCGAACGGGCGATCCAGGTCCACGGGGGGATCGGGTTCACCTGGGAGCACCCGCTCCACCGCTACTACAAGCGAGCCCTGTGGATCGCCGCCTACCTCGGCTGGCCCGCCGACCAGCGCGAGCGGGTGGCCGCCTCCCTGCTGGACTGAACGAGCCAGCTAGGGACGGCTGGTCCCCTAAGGACGTCGTTCATCGCTGTCCCATCCACGGGATCCACGGCGAGTCCAGCCC
>JACQTL010000348.1 GCA_016210805.1 Actinomycetota bacterium
GCCCGATCGCGGCGGAGGCGCTTCCACGCATCGCGCACGAGCGAGGAGCCCCGGGGGGCGGCGTCGGCCCCGGCCGATCCCGATGCGCTCTCCACGGCGCCGCGAGCCGTCGCTCCGGCGGCCACCGTTCCGGCCTCCGCGTCGGCGGTGCGCGCGGGCGTCACGAGAGCTGGATTCGCGGGTCGACGAACGCGTAGAGCACGTCCACCACCAGGTTGGCCACGATGATGAAGAACGTGCCCAGGACGGTGACTCCCATCACCGCCGGGAAGTCGCTCCCCCGGATCCCCTGGATCGCGTAGCGGCCGAGGCCCGGGAGGTTGAACACGGTCTCTGTGATGATCGCGCCGCCCAGGAGGAGCCCCACGTCCATGCCGAACATGGTCACCACCGGGGTGAGCGCGCTGCGCAGGCCGTGCCGGAAGATGACCCGCCGCTCGGACAGCCCCTTGGCCCGGGCCGTGCGGATGTAGTCCTCGCTGAGGACCTCCATGAGGTTCCCGCGGACCATGCGCGTGTAGAAGGCGGCGAACGCGAGGGACAGGGCGACCCACGGGAGGATGAAACGGCCCTTGAGGATGGCCTGCCAGAGCGTCTCACCCGCCGGGATGCCGCTCCCCGCGGCCCAGCCTAACTGGAACCAGAACACGTAGAGGAGGACCAGCCCCAGCCAGAAGACCGGCGCCGACACGCCGAACAGGGCGAAGATCATGCTCGCCCGGTCGGCGATCGAGCGCGGTTTGACCGCCGAGATGATCCCGATGGGGAGCCCCACCAGGAGCCAGAGCACCGCCGCGCCCACGGTGAGCGTGATCGTGATGGGGAGCCGCTGGTACAGCTCCTCCTTCACCGGGACGTAGTTCGAGTACGAGAAGTAGACCTGCCGGTTCAGGAACAGGCCGGGCCAGGGGATGAGCCCCTTCGCGAACCGGGCGTACTGGACGATGACCGGCTTGTCCAGGCCGAGGTTCTTGCGGGCCTGGGCGATGATCCGCTCGTTCGTGCGACGCCCGGCGGCCCGGCGGGCCGGGTCGCCCGCCGGCAGCTTCACGAAGATGAGGAAGGTCAGCACCGAGATGATCCACAGGACGAGGATCAGGAACAGCGTCCGCCGGATCAGGTACCTGAGCATCGCTCGCCGCTCACCTTACCCCAATCTTCCCCGCGTGAGAGGGCCTGTCCACGCACTCCCCGAGGGCCCTCCTGATCGTTGCAGGGACGGGATGGGGAGCCGCCCGTCGGACGGCTCCCCACACCCATCTCGTACCCCAGCCTCCTACGCCTGAGCGCTCGCGATCGCGAACTTCTCGTAGGCACCGAGGCCAGCGAACTGGTCGAAGTGGTAGTTCAGCACGTTCTCCGACACGATGTCGATGTTGTTGTCGAAGAGATACGGAACCCACGGAACGACCTCTTCCATGAGCAACTGGTCGAGCTCCGCGAAGCACTGGGTCTGCTCGTCACCCTGGAGAGGGTTGCACTCGGCGAGCTTGTCCTCGATGCTCGGGACCTCCGGGGCGTCGTAGCCCCACTCTGCCAGCTGCTCGGCGGTTGCGCCGACCAGCGCGTAGTTGCAGCAGGAGTCAGGCCCGAGGCTCGCGTTGCCGAACAGCGGCTCGGCGAACGTCGTGGCGTTCGCGTAGTCCTTGCCCCAACCCGGTGCCAGACAGAACGTCGTGTGCGAAGCCGGGTCGTTGCACTTGTCGTACATCGTGCCGCGGTCGAACTGCTTGATGTCGAGCGTGATCCCGAGCGGCGCGTAGTTCTCGGAAAGCAGCGCCGCCTGGTCGGGATACGGGTCGCCCTCGTCGGTGACCGCGAGCACGTTGTTGCACTCCGGCGACTCCTCGCAAGAGCCGTCGCCATTGGTGTCGTACTTGGACTGGGCCATCTCCGCCTGCGCGGCCTCGATGTCACCCTGGCCATTAGCGGTGGCATACGGGGCGTAGTCGGCCAGGAGGTCGCCCAGGACGCCGGGCACCATGATGTGCTCGGCGATCTCGCCAGCCAGCTCACCGCCCGGCCGGAGCCGGCGGAGTCCGTCCTTGTCGGTGGCGAGGTTGATCGACCTGCGGACGTGCACGTCGTCGAACGGCGGCGAGGCCACGTTCATCGACAGGTAGCGAACCGCGTCCGACGGGTGGATGAAGATCCGGGCCTGCAGGTCCGGAGTGGTCCGGTACCGCTGGACCTGGTCCGCCGGGTGGACGCCGTCGATCAGATAGTCGAGCTCGCCGTTGTCGATCTTCGCCGCGGCGTCCTCTTCGGTTCCGCCGATGGCGATGTTGATCTCGTCCGCGTAGGCGAACTCACCACGGAGCGGGTCGCTCTCGCCCTCGCCCCATGACGGGTTCCTCACCAGGACGTGGGCCCGGCCCGGGTCGAACCCGGCGACCGGCGCCTGGTCCGCGGGGGCGGCCGTGAAGTCCAGCAGGTCGGCCCCCTGGAACATGTACGGACCCGAGGCGACCAGGAACCGGCCGTAGTCCTCGTCGTGCCCGTCCGTGACGCCCTCGGGGATCGGAGCCGTGGCCGGCATGGCGAACCGGAACGGCAGGTCACCCGCGGGGGTGGTCAGCTTGACCTCGAGGGTCTTGTCGTCCACGGCGGTGAGGCCGGAGATCGTGTCCGCCTCGCCCTCGTTGAACGCGTCGGTCCCCTCGATGATCGAGTAGTAGAACGGGTACGCGGCGCCCGCTTCCGGAGTGAACTCCCGCTCCAGGGCCCGGATGAAGTCCTGGGCCGTGATCTCGACGTCCTGAAGCGGCGGGGCGTAGGTCACGCCCTCACGGATCTTGAACGTCCAGGTCAGGCCGTCCGCCGACACCGTTGGCGGCTCCGCCGCCAGGTCCGGCAGGACCTCCGTGCCCCCCTCGTCGGCCGCGGCACCCCGGTAGGACATGAGCGTCCGGAGCAAGCAGCAGCGGAAGACCGACCAGGTGACCGAGTAGTACTCCTTCTGCGGGTCGTACGTGATCCCGTCGTCGGAGAGCATCGCCATGTTCAGCGTGCCTCCCCGCTGGAGCTCCGGCGCTGCGGTGGTCTCACCATCGGTGGGCGGCGGCGTCGTGGTCGTGACGGTGTCGCCGCCCGTGTTACAGGCCGCTGCGACGATGGTGAAGACCCCCGCGAGCGCGAGGAGCTTGAGATATCGCCTCACGAATTCCCCCCTCTCGCTACTCCAACTACACGTGGTGCGGTGCTGCGGATGCCGAGCTTCCCCCCTCCTTTCGTCCGTCGTGTCCCCTACGACCAGTGATACGGCTATCGCGCCGTCCTGGGATCGAGGGCGTCGCGCATCCCGTCCCCGACCAGGTTGAAGGCCAGGACGGTGAGGAACAGGAAGAGCCCCGGATAGAGCATCATCCAGGGTGCGTACGTGAAGGTCGCCCCGGCCTGGTCGAGCATCTTGCCCCACGCCGGCGTCAGCGGTGGCAGGCCGATGCCGAGGAACGACAGGGCCGCCTCGAACAGGATGTTGTTGGGGATGATCAGGGTGGTGTAGACGATGATCGGCGCGGCAACGTTGGGGAGGACCTCACGGGAGATGATGCGGAGGTTCCCCGACCCCTGGGACCGGGCGGCTTCGATGAACTCCTTCTCGCGCAGGGACAGGACCTGTCCTCGCACGATCCGGGCTATGTAGGGCCAGTTGAACAGGCCGATCACCATGGCCACCAGCCCCAGTCCCGGCTTGATCAGCCCTCCCAGGCACCCCTGAGGCTGCAGGCCGCACGCGGCCGCCAGGCCGACGGCCAGCAGGAGCACGGGCAGGGACATGACCACGTCGATGACCCGGGAGACGAAGGTGTCGACCTTCCCCCGGTAGTACCCGGCGACGAGCCCCATGAGCACGCCGATGGACACGGACAGCGCCGTGGCGAAGAAAGCGATGATGAGGGAGGTCCGCGCGCCGAACAGGATCTGCACGAACACGTCGCGGCCGGCGTTGTCGGAGCCGAACCAGAACGCCCGGTCGGGGCCCTTGGGGAGGCCGAAGTCGTTCAGCCGCTCGCGGACGAAGGTCTCGTTCGGCCCGTGGTGGACGATGTTGTCCGCTATGAAACCGGCCCCCAGGGCCAGCAGGATCATGATCACCAGGAACACGACGCCGGCCAGCGCGAACCTGTCGCGGCGGAACCGCCGCCAGAAGAGCTGCCCCAGGCTCCGGCCGACGACCTGCGGGGAGGCTTCTCCAGGACCGCCCGGCCCGGGCGCCGAGATGCCTGGATCTGCCGTGACGGTGGCCAAGTTCCGGTGTCTCCCTCCCGCTGGCGGAACGGCGCAATACTAGCGGCCGCCGGAACGCAGCCGCAACGGAAACCTCGGGACGTTATACGGGCCCCCGCCCCCCGGGAGATGGCCGGATGATCCCCCGTTCGGCTCCCCCGGCCGGCGCGACGGTCCGCTCAGCGGTACTTCACGATCAGGGCGAGCTCCTCGGGGTCCAGGCTCGCCCCCCCGACCAGGGCACCGTCGATCTGGGGATGGGCCATGAACCCACGGATGTTGCCGGCCTTCACGCTCCCCCCGTACTGGATCCGGACACCTTCGGCCAGGTCCTTCGAGTACAGCGCGGCCAGCGTGGCCCGGACCAGGCCGATCACCTCGCCGGCGTCGGCCGGCTCCGCGTTCCGGCCCGTCCCGATGGCCCAGATCGGCTCGTACGCGATGACCACCCGGGCGGCGTCGTCGTCTCCAACGCCGGCCAGGCCGGCCCGGACCTGCCCGACGACCTTGTCCTCCGTCCCCCCGGCGTCGCGCTCGGCCAGGGTCTCCCCCACGCAGAGGATCGGGATCATCCCGTTCGCGTACACCGCCCTGACCTTCCTGGCCACGACGTCGTCGGTCTCGCCGAACACCTCCCGGCGCTCGGAGTGGCCCACGATCACGTAGGCGCACCTCAGGGCCTGGAGCATGAGGGCGGAGACCTCTCCGGTGAAGGCCCCCCTGGCCTCCCAGTGCACGTTCTGGGCTCCCAGCCCGTAGGGCAGCCGGTCCGCGTCGAGCAGGGTCTGGACGGCGCGGAGCGCGGTGAACGGGGGGCACACGACCACCTCCACCCGCTCCGCGTCCTCTCGCTCCAGGAGGTACGAGAGCTTCTGGACGGCCTGGATCGCCTCCAGGTGGGTCTTGTGCATCTTCCAGTTCGCCGCGATGATCGGCCGCCGCCCCGCCATCAGGGCCCTTCCTCCAGGACGGCGATCCCGGGGAGCTCCCTGCCCTCCAGGAACTCCAGGGACGCTCCCCCACCCGTGGAGAGGTGGTCGAACGCGCCCTCGAGCTCCTCCTTGCGCACGGCGGCCAGGCTGTCGCCGCCCCCCACCACGCTGAAGGCTGGGGCGGCCGCGATGGCCCGGGCCACCCCCCGGGTCCCGGCCGAGAAGGGTTCGAGCTCGAACACGCCCATCGGCCCGTTCCACAGGATCGTCCGGGCGTCGGCCAGGGTCCGGGCGAACTCCTCGACGGTCCGGGGACCGATGTCCAGGCCCATCTGCCCCCGGGGGATCTCGGTGGCCCGGACGGTCCCTCGCCGGGCGTCCAGGGAGGCCTCCGGGGCGACGACGACGTCCTCGGGGAGCTGGATCAGCACCCCCCTTTCGTCGGCCAGCTTGCGGGCCCTCCTGACCTCGTCGAACCGCTCCGGCTCGACCAGGGACGAGCCGACCTCGACCCCGTCGGCGGCCAGGAACGTGAAGGCCATGGCCCCCCCGATCAGGAGGGCGTCCACCCGCTCCACCAGGGCCTCTATCGCGCCCAGCTTGTCGGAGACCTTGGCCCCGCCCAGGACGGCGACGTACGGCTCCTCGGGGTCGTCGCGGAGCCTGCCCAGGACCTCCACCTCCCGCTGGAGGAGGCGGCCGGCCGCGGCCGGGAGCCGCTCGGCCAGGGCCACGACGGATGCGGGGGCCCGGTGGGAGGCGCCGAAGGCGTCGTCGACGTAGGCGTCGGCCAGGGCGGCGAGCCGGTCGGCGAACACGGAATCGTTGGCCTCCTCTCCGCGGTCGAACCTGAGGTTCTCCAGGAGGGCGACCTCGCCGGGACGAAGGGACGAGCAGGCCGCCTCGACGGCCTCCCCGACCACCTCCTCCAGCGCTTCGACCGGCCGGCCGAGCAGCTCCTCCAGCCGCCTGGCCACCGGGGCCATCCGCCGGTCGTCGACCACCTCGCCCTTCGGCCGGCCGAGATGGGAGGCCAGGACCAGCCCCGCCCCCCGCTCCAGGAGCTCGGTGATGGTGGGGAGGGTGGCCCGGATCCGCAGGTCGTCGGCCACCTCGCCGCCGATGAGCGGGACGTTGAAGTCGACCCGGACGAAGACCCGGCGTCCGGCCAGGTCCCCGAGGTCATCGATCGTGCGCAGTCTCACCGCGTCGAGGCCACGAGCTCGGTGAGCTCGACCAGCCGGTTGGAGTACCCCCACTCGTTGTCGTACCAGCCGATCACCTTGACCAGGTTCCCGATGGCCATCGTGGAGAGGGAGTCGAACGTGCACGACGCGGGGCTCCCCACGATGTCGCTCGAGACGATGGGGTCCTCCGTGTACACCAGCCGGCCCCGGAGCCGCTCGGTCTCGGAGGCAACCTGGAAGGCCTCGTTGATCTCGTCGACGGAGGGCTCGGCCTCGAGGATGCAGACGAGGTCCGTCACCGAGCCGTCGGGTACCGGGACGCGCATCGCGGTGCCGTCCATCCGGCCCTCGAGCTGGGGCAGGGCCAGCGCGGTGGCCTTCGCCGCGCCCGTGCTGGACGGCACGATGTTGATCGCCGCGGCCCGAGCCCTCCGGAGGTCCCGGTGGGGGAGGTCGAGCAGGTTCTGGTCGTTCGTGTACGCGTGGATCGTGGTCATCAAGGCCCGGTCGATCCCGAAGGCGTCCTCCAGCACCTTGGCCATGGGGACCACGCAGTTGGTCGTGCACGACGCGTTCGAGATCACGTGGTGGCTGGTCGGGTCGTAGGCGTCCTCGTTCACCCCGAGCACGATCGTGATGTCCTCCCCCTTGGCGGGGGCGCTGATTAGCACCTTCTCGGCGCCGGCCCCGATATGGAGCTCCGCCTTCTCCCTCTCGGTGAACAGGCCGGTGGACTCCACCACCACCTGGACGCCGAGCTCCTTCCAGGGGAGGTCCCCGGGGTTCCGCTCGGCCAGGACCTTGAACTCGTCGTCGTCGACGGCGATGCCCTCATCGGTGACCCTGATGTCGGCATCCAGGGTGCCGAGCACCGAGTCGTACTTCAGGAGGTGGGCGAGGGTCCGGGAGTCGGTGATGTCGTTCACCGCTACGAAGTCGAGGTCCGCGCCTATCTTCCTCGCGGCGCGGAAGAAGTTCCGGCCGATCCTGCCGAAGCCGTTGATGCCGATCCTCGTGGTCATGTGAGCCCCTCCTCACGGTGTGTGTGGCCGAGCGCCCGGGGGCGCATCCCCATCCTAGTACCCGCCCGCCGCACGGGGCCCACGGGCGGAGGCCCGCCGGCCGCGGGTCAGTCGCCCTCGGGGGGGATCGTCACGTCGATGGTCGGCTCGGTCGGGTCGGGCGTCGGCGGAGGCTCGGTGCTGAACGTCGGATCGGTCGCCGAAGGCTCCGGCTCCGTGGAGAACGACGGGGTGGGCTCCGTGGGGGGCACGGTCGTCGTGGTCGTCGTGGTGGGGGCCGGCGTGGTGGTCGTGGGGGGCGCCGGGGTCGTGGTCGGCGCCCTAGTGGTGGTCTCCTCGGGGGAGGCCGACTCGCTCTTCGAGGGCGACTCCTCGGGCGGCTGCGTCGTGTCCGTGGGCTCGAGGTCCGTGAAATCGGTGGTGGGGACCGAGGTGGGTAGCGTGGGGAGGTTCGTGCTGTCCGGGTCGATGTTGGCCGCGCCCAGCCGGTTGGAGCCGAGGAACACGAAGGCCGCGAGGCCGCCGGCCACCAGGAGGCCGGCCAGGCCGGCCAGGACCTTGTCCTGGCGGTTGCCGAAGAGCGGCGGCCTGCCTCTACGGCCGGCCCGGCGGTCGGCCCCCGAGAACCGCCGCTCGCGCCGGAAGCTCCGCCGGGACCGCCACCGGCCGATCGCCGAGGGGCGCCGGGGCCTGGAAGACCGCGCCGCGGACCGGACCCGGCGCCGCTCCACCCATCGCCTGAGGGGCGAGCCCCCCGGTCGCCGGCGCCGCGGTCGCCCGGCCGAGGACGCCCGGCGGACCTCTCGGCGGGCCCGCCACCTGGCCAGGGCGTTCGGTCTCCTGGGTTTGGGGGCCCGGCTCATCGCCTCACACCCGATCCAGGTCGCGGTGGTCCACGGTCACGGGGAGCCCCTGCTTCCGGAAGAACCTGGCCAGCTCCTCGGACACCACCACGGACCGGTGGCGCCCTCCGGTGCAGCCGATGGCCACGGTGAGGTAAGCCTTGCCCTCGGCCACGTACCGGGGGACCAGGAACTCGAGGAGAGACTTCAGTCGTCGCATGAACTGCCCGTAGGCCTGCTGTCCCATCACGTACTTGCGCACCTCTTCGTCCGTCCCCGGCAGGGGCCGGAGCCGGTCGATCCAGTGGGGATTCGGGAGGAACCGTACATCCAGCACGAGGTCCGCGTCACGCGGAACGCCGCGTTTGTAGCCGAAGGAGACCAGCGAGACCTGCAGGGAGGCCTCCGCCGGGATGCGCCCGAAGGCGTCGCGGATGCGGTCCCGGAGCTCGTGGGGGGTGAGGCCCGAGGTGTCGATGATGAGGTGGGCCTCCTCCCGGAGGCTCTCCATCATGAGGCGCTCCTTGCGGATGCCCTCGACCACCCGGTCGGCCGTGGCCAGGGGGTGGCGGCGGCGGGTGGCCTCGAACCGGTTCACCAGGTCGCCGTCGGAGGCCTCGAGGTAGAGGATCCGGTACGGGATCTGCACTGAGTTCAGCTCCTGGAGCGACCTGGAGAGCTCCGAGAAGAAGACGCCTCCCCGGGCGTCGACCACGATGGCCACCCGCCCCGGGCCGCCCGGCGCCGTGGCCAGCTCGGCCATCTTGGGGATCAGGGCCGGGGGGAGGTTGTCGATCACGAAGTAGCCCAGGTCCTCCAGGCACCGGGATGCCTCGGTGCGCCCCGCGCCGGACAGCCCCGTGATGATGGTGAAGGCCGTGTCCTCGGCCTCCCCCGGCTTGGCCAGCCTGTGAACCGTCTCCGCCATCAGGCGCTCACCCGCTCCCCCCCGGGACCGGCGTGCAGCCGCTCGTGGATCGTCCGGGCCGTCTCGGGCCCGATCCCGGGCACGTCGCGTATCTCCTCCTCCGTGGCCCGCCGGAGCCGGGCCAGCGAGCCGAACCTGGCCAGGAGGGCCCGCTTCCTGACCGCCCCCACCCCGGGGACTTCGTCCAGGGGGGAGGCCAGGGCTCGCTTCGCCCTCTTCTTCCTGTGATACGTCACCGCGAAGCGGTGAGCCTCGTCCCTGAGGTGCTGGAGCACGAAGAGGGCCTCCGAGGACCTCGGCACGACCAGGGGCTCGGGCTGCCCGGGCAGGTAGACCTCCTCCAGGCGCTTGGCCAGCCCCACGGCCGGGATGTCGAGCCCCATCTCTGCCAGGACCCGGGAGGCCACCCCGAGCTGCCCCCGGCCCCCGTCCACCACCACCAGGGCCGGCGGATAGGCGAACCGGCGGGCCGTCCGGCCGGATCCCTCTCCCCGGTCGTCCCGGGCCTCCGTCAGGCGGGTGAACCGGCGGCGCAGCATCTCCTCCATGCTGGCGAAGTCGTCCTGTCCCTCGACGCCCCGGATCTCGAAGCGCCGGTAGTCCGAGCGCCTGGGCAGGCCGTCCTCGAACACCACCATGGAACCCACCTTGTCGGTGGGACCCAGGTTCGAGACGTCGTATCCCTCGATCCGGAGGGGGGCCTGGGCCAGGCCCAGCACGTCGCCCAGCTCGGCCAGGGCCCGGGACCGGGCCCCGAAGTCCGAGGCCCGGCGGAGCTTGTGGCGGGCGAACGCGTCCCTGGCGTTCTGGCCCACCGTGACCAGCAGCCGGCGCTTGGCCCCCCTGGCCGGGACGGCGATCGACACCCGGGACCTCCTCCGTTCGGACAGCCACCGCTCGAGGACGCCGGCGTCGGCCGGGGCCTCGGGGACGAGGATCCGGGGCGGGACCTCCTCGCGCTCCATGTACAGCTCCCGGAGGAACGAGGCCAGGAGCTGCCCCGTCCCCAGCTCCTCGACCTTGTCCACCACCCAACCCTTGCGGCCCATGACCCGGCCCCGGCGCACGAAGAAGACCTGGAAGGCGGCCTCCAGGTCGTCCTCCTGCATCCCGACGGCGTCGAGGTCCTCCTCCGAGGCGAACACCATCTCCTGGCTCTCCATGGCCCGCCGGGCCGCGGAGAGCTGGTCGCGGAGCCTGGCGGCCCGCTCGTACTCCAGCCGCCCCGACGCCTCCCGCATCTCGGCCTCGAGCCTGGATAGGACGGGCCGGTGGTTCCCGGCCAGGAAGTCGGCCAGGGCGTCCACCTGCTCGCGGTACGAGCCCTCGGTGACCCCGGTGGCCTCCGGGACGCAGGGGCCGGCGCACCGGCCGATGTCGTAGTAGAGGCAGGGCCGCCGGGCCCGGGCCCGCTGGTCGAAGAACGCGTTCGAGCACGTCCGCACGGGGAACACTCGGGTCAGGGCGTCCAGGGTGTCGCGGATAGCGTAGGCGTGCCCGTAGGGCCCGAAGTACCGGACGCCGGTCCGGCGGGTCCCCCGGAGGACCTGGGCCCGGGGCCACCGCTCCCCCACCGTGAGGGCCAGGTACGGGTACGACTTGTCGTCGCGGTACCGGACGTTGAACCGAGGCCGGTGCTCCTTGATGAGGTTGTACTCGAGCATGAGCGCGTCGACCTCGCCGGAGGCCACGATCCACTCCACCGAGGCGGCCTGGTCGAGCATGGCCTCGGTCCTCGGATGGGCTGGCCGGACCCAGTAGCTGGCCAGGCGCTTGCGGAGCGACTTGGCCTTGCCGGCGTAGACCACCCGGCCGCTCGAGTCACGGAACAGGTACGCGCCCGGCTCGTCGGGGATCTGGGAGGGAAGCGGCCGGGGGACGCTCATCGGGTCCCATTGTAGGACCGCCCTCCACCGCTTCCCGGGCGCCGGCCGTGGAGTTCCGGTGACGTTCCCCGGCCGCTACGGGCCGTTCACGCGACGGTGAGGGTCCCCGTCATCGTCGTGGGGTGGGCGTCGCACTGGAAGAAGTACTCGCCCGGCTCGGTGGCCGGGACGTCGGCCGACTGGACCACCGGCCCGACCTCTGGCACGCCCGTGACGGCGACGTCCCCGCCCTCCGGGCCGGTGGAGCTCTGGAACACGTGGACGTTGTGGGGGACGCCGTTGTCGGCGTTGTCGAAGCACAGCGTGAAGGCCTCGGCCGGCGCGTCGACCTGGTCCTGGTCGAACCCGTTGACCGCCGCGCCCGGGCTCGCGGTGACCTGGACGCTCCCCTCCGCACAGCCGGCGCCGCCGGTGGCCCCATCGGTCGGCTGGGCGGGCGGAGGGGCCGTGGTCTCCCCGGGGCGGGCCAGCACCAGCTCCTGCTCGCCGTAGGCGCCGAGCTTCACGTCGAGGTCGTCGGCGTCGTACCAGACGACGTACACGACGCCGCCATCGGGTGCCGCGGCCACGCCGGGGTTCACGCCGTCGAAGCCGAACGTCCCCGGCACGTCCTCGAAGCTGCCGTTCTCGTTGGTGGCGAAGCGGACCCCGTCACCCGCCCCGGCGAACCAGGCGACGTAGTGGGTCCCCCGCTCGTCCACGGCGATCCCCGTCCCCCAGGACCGCTCGACGGGCTCGCCGGCCACCTGGCCCACCGTGGAGACCTCCCAGGGGCCGCCGCCCACGGAGTGGGCGTGACGGACCTCCGCCGACCCGCCCCGGGGGCTCGTGTAGTAGGCCACGTGAGGGTTGCCCTCGCCGTCGAGGGCGAGCGAGATCGCGTACCCGCCGCCCCCGCCCTCGACGGGCTCGCTCGTCCACGTCCCGTCGGCCGCCCGCCGGGCGATCATGGGGGTGTTCGTTCCCGGGTCCGTGTACGCGACCAGGGGACCGTCGGCGCTCACCCTCACGGCCGTCCGGACGGGCAGGCCCTCCAGCCCCCCGCTGACGGAGGCCACGTCCTCGACCTGCCAGCCCCCCGGGCCTCCCGAGGCGGCCCTGACCACCCCGCGCTCGATCCACGACGCCCACAGCCCGGCCTCCCCCGAGGCGAGGGAGATGCCGGCGGCCGGACCGTTCGTGATCCGGGCCGGCTCGGAGAAGTCGCCCTCGGCGTTGGACGCGTGGGCCAGCCCGACGGGCCGCTCGGTCCAGATCACGTGGTGCACGCCGTCGGCGTCCACCGCGATCGCCGTGGTCGAGCCCTCGTTGATCCTGGCTTCCTCCTGCACCGGGGACCTGGTCCACACTCCGCCGACGAGGTGGGCGTGCATCACGGCCGGCGGCGTCGGGGAGCCGATGGGGCGCGCGGCCGCGGGCTGGCCCTCGACCGCCGGCTCCTCCAGGCCCAGGTAGGAGATGTGGGGGTTCCCCTCGGCGTCCACGGCCACGGCCGCCCCCCGCCCGGAGTCGCCCAGGAAGTCGGCCACCTGCGACACCATGCGGCGCTCCCGGTCGGCCAGCGGGTCGCGGAAGGCGGCCTGCTCAGAGCCGCATGCCGCGGCCACCAGGCCGAGCAGGGATACGAGCGCGAGCGATCGTCTGGGTGGTCTCGACACAGCGGCGCACATCCTACATGGGTCGGGGGGCTGCGCCCCCCGACTGCCCCCCAAGACCCGTGGGTGGGGGCTGCGCCCCCCGACTGCCCCCCAAGACCCGTGGGTGGGGGCTGCGCCCCCCGACTGCCCCCCAAGACCCGTGGGTGGGGGCCGCGCGCCTCAGAGGGCAGCGGGCGTCAGGCGTCGGC
>JACQTL010000350.1 GCA_016210805.1 Actinomycetota bacterium
GCCCCGGTTTGGTCACCACGAAGCACCAGATCGCCTCCCCCTTCACCTCGTGGGGGATCCCCACGGCTGCCGACTCGGCGACGGCCGGGTGGTCGGTCAGGGCGCTCTCCACCTCCGCCGGGCCGAGGCGCTTGCCGGCCACCTTCAGGGTGTCGTCGGAGCGGCCGTGGAGGAACCAGAAGCCGTCCTCGTCCACGCTGGCCCAGTCCCCGTGGACCCAGACCCCCGGCCACCGGCTCCAGTACGTCTCGACGTACCGGTCGGGGTCTCCCCAGATCCCCCTGGTCATGGCGGGCCAGGGCTTCGTGCACACGAGCTCGCCGACCTCGCCGGGGCCCACGGGCCGCCCGTCCGGTCCCCACACCTCCACGGCCATCCCCAGCGAGGGGCCCCGGAGGGTGGTCGCCTTGAGCTCCTGGACGGGGTGGGGGGACAGGAAGCAGGCCCCGACCTCCGTGCCCCCGGAGATGTTGATGATCGGGCACCGCCCGCCCCCCACCTTCTCGAAGAACCACACGTACGGCTCCGGGTTCCAGGGCTCGCCGGTGGAGCCCAGGATCCGGAGCGAGGACAGGTCGTGGCGCTCGACGTGCTCGTCGCCCTCCGGGATCAGGGCCCGGATGAGCGTGGGGGAGATGCCGAGGTGGGTGATGCGGTGTCGCTCGACGATGTCCCACAGGCGGTCGGGGGCCGGGTGGTTCGGAGCCCCCTCGAACAGGAAGACGGTGGCCCCCAGGGCCCCGGCCCCCACGATCTCCCAGGGGCCCATGATCCATCCGAGGTCTGACACCCAGAACATCGTCTCGTCCGGGTGGAGGTCGGCCTGGTAGGCCACCTCCTCGGCGATCTTCACCAGGAACCCCCCGTGGACGTGGACGGCGCCCTTGGGCCGCCCGGTGGTCCCGCTGGTGTAGGCGATGAACAGGGGGTGCTCGGTGTCCAGGGCCCGGGTCTCGAAGCGCTCCGGCCGCCCGGCGAGCAGGTCGTCCCAGGACAGGTCCCGGTCCGAGTCCCAGGGCATCTCGTCCGCGGAGCGCCCCAGCCGGCCCCACACCACGGTGCGCTCCACCGTCGCGGAGGCGGCCACGGCCTCGTCGGCGATCTCCTTCATGGGGACGGCCTGTCCCCGGCGGAGCGCGCCGTCGGCGGTCACGAGCACGCGGGCCCCGGCGTCCTGGAGCCGCCTGGCCACGGCGTCGGCCCCGAACCCCGAGAAGATCGGCAGGTAGACCGCGCCGAGCTTGGCGCAGGCCAGGGTGGCGGCCACGGTCTCGGGAGCGATCGGCATGAAGATCCCCACCCGGTCCCCCTCCCGGATGCCCAGGGCCGCGAGCCCGTGCGCGGCCCGGTCGGCCATGGACCTGAGCTCCCGGTAGGTCACCCGGCGGACCTCGCCGTCCTCGCCCTCCCACACGACGGCGACGGCCTCCGGGGTCCTGTCCGCCCACTTGTCCACGCAGTCGTGGGCCAGGTTCACCTTTCCCCCAACGAACCACCTGGCCCACTCCGGCCCCCGGGAGGCGTCCAGCACCCGGTCGTAGGGCTCCAGGAACTCGATCCCCAGGTCCTCGACCACCGCGGCCCAGAACCACTCGGGGTCCTCCCGGGACCGGCGCGAGAGCTCGTCGAACGAGTCGATCCCGTGGGCCCGCATGAGCCGGGTGACGTTGGCCCCCTCCGCGTACGAGGGGGTCGGGGTCCACACGATCGTCATCGCGGCGCCTGCTCCCTGAGGTCGGCTTCCTGGGTAACCTTGTTCCCTCGTGGCGAAGACTATCGAGCAGCGGCCGGCGGTGGGGCCCGGCGGAGCCGTTCCCGGGCGCCGGCCCCGGCGCCTCCGGCTGGTGCTCCTGGCCGCCTCCTCCTTCCTGGCCCTCTCGGTGTCGGCCGCGGCGGTCACGGGGTTCGGCCTCTACGTGTGGGCCGAGAACGAGTTCCAGGAGAGCGAGATCCCGGTGGATCGGCCGGGGGGCCTGACCGAGATCGACACGCCGTGCGACCCGGTCTGCAACTACCTCCTGCTGGGGAGCGACAGCCGGGCCGGCCTGTCCGAGGAGGAGCAGGAGCTCCACGGCAACGAGGAGACCGTGGCCGGCCAGCGGGCCGACACGATCATCCTCGTGCACGTCGACCCCGACCGGGAGAAGGCCATCGTCGTGCACTTCCCCAGGGACCTGTGGGTGGAGATACCCGGGAGGGGCATGGACCGCATCAACGCCGCGTTCGAGGGCGGTCCGAACCTCATGGTCGCCACGATCGAGCGGCTCACCGGGATCGACCTGAACCACTACGTGGGCATCAACCTGGCCGGGTTCGAGAGCACCGTCGACGCGATGGGCGGAGTGCGGATCTGCGTGGACCGCCCGATGATCGACCCCCTGGCCAACCTCAAGCTCCGCAGCGCGGGGTGCTACGACATGGACGGCAGGACCGCCCTGGCTTTCGTGAGGGCCCGGCACGTCGAGGGCGACTGCATCCCCGACTTCTCGCGGATCGGACGCCAGCAGCAGTTCCTCCGGGCCGTGATGGGGAGGCTCCTCTCGCCGACGATGCTGCCCAGGCTCCCCTCCCTCATCCGGGAGACGGTGCCCAACCTTCCGCACGACTCGGAGCTCCAGCTGGCCGACCTGGTGGCCCTGACCAACTCCCTGAAGGGGATCGGGACCGGCGCGGTCGACTTCCGGGCCGTGCCGGGGACGGTCGGCTGGGAGGGGGAGAAGTCCGTGGTCCACGTGGATCCCGAGGCGGAGACCCTGTTCCGCCGGCTCCGCCAGGGCAAGCCCCTGGGGCCGATCGGCGTCCAGCTCGAGAGCACTCGGCTGTCCCCCGCGAACGTCCGCCTCGAGGTCGTGGACGACGGGGCCGGCGGCACCGCGGCCGAGGTCCACTCCCTGCTCACCGACGCCGGCTTCGCCGTCCTGGGTGCCGGGTCCGACGTGCCCGCCGGCGTCGAGGGGTCGGCCATCGTGTTCCGGGGGGGGCGGCGGGTGGCTGCCGACGTGGTGGCCCGGTTCCTGCCGGAGCTCCCCCTGCTCAGGGCTCCGGGAGCCCTGCCGGAGGGCGTGGACGTCGTGGTGGTGATCGGCCCGGACTACGCCGGCCCGTCGATCGTCGCCTCGCCCTCCGGGGGTGCCGGCGAGGGAGGCGGGGGGGCACCTCCGCCGGAGTGCCCGTGAAGGCCCTCGTGCTGTCCGGGGGCGCCGGGTCCCGCCTGCGGCCCATCACCCACACCAGCGCCAAGCAGCTCATCCCCGTGGCCAACAAGCCCATCCTGTTCCACGGGCTGGAGTCGATCCGGGACGCCGGGATCCGGGAGGTGGGCATCGTGGTGGGGCACACGGCCCCCGAGGTCCAGGACGCGGTCGGCGACGGCACGGCCTTCGGCCTCTCGGTGACCTACATCCCCCAGGAGGCCCCGCTCGGTCTGGCCCACGCCGTGCTGATCTCCCGGGAGTTCCTGGGCGACGAGCCCTTCGTGATGTACCTGGGCGACAACGTCCTGCTCGAGGGGGTGGCCCGGTTCGTGGAGCGGTTCGAGCGGCACCGCCCCACCGCCCAGATCTTCCTGGCCCGGGTCCCCGAGCCCGAGCGGTTCGGGGTGGCCGTCCTTGAGGGTGACCGGGTCGTGCGGCTGGTGGAGAAGCCCGCGGAGCACATCTCCGACCTGGCCCTGGTCGGCGTGTACTTGTTCGACGCGGCCGTGCACGAGGCCGTGCGGGCCATCCGCCCCTCGTGGCGTGACGAGCTCGAGATCACCGACGCGATCCAGCACCTGATCGACGCCGGGCTCACCGTGCGGGCCGAGATGGTGGAGGGGTGGTGGAAGGACACGGGGCGCCCGGAGGACCTCCTGGAGGCCAACCGGATGATGCTCTCCACCCTGGCCTCGCGCGTGGACGGGGAGGTCGACGGGGAGTCCCGGCTGGTCGGCCGCGTTGTCGTCGAACGGGGCGCCAAGGTGATCCGGTCCTCGATCCGGGGCCCGGCCATCGTGGGCCCCGACTCGGTGGTCGAGGGGTCGATGATCGGCCCCCACACCTCCATCTACCACGGTTGCCGGGTGCAGGGGAGCGAGATCCGCGACTCGATCGTCATGGAGGACTGCGTGATCGAGGGCGTCCACGGGCTGTCCGGCACGATCCTCGGCCGAGCCGTCCACGTCCGCCGCTCAACCACCCCCCCCGTAGGCCACCACCTGGTCGTCGGCGACCAGAGCCACATCGAACTGCTCTGAAGCCCAGCCGCGCCTCGCCCGGGTGGTCCGGCCCTCACGGCGCGCTCCGGCTTCATGGCGGACGGGCCCCGACCCGTTCCCGCACGTTGAGGAGGCGGCGGGAGAGATCAGAGGTGGCGGTCCGTTCAACGTGCTCCACGGGGCCCTCCCGCCCGCCAGCGCCGGCGCGCCCGCACCGCCATACCGACATCGGCGGGACCGAGCCCGTGCGTTCGCCACGCATGGGCGGTGCCGGGCGCGCGGGAGGGGTCCGGCAGAGGGGGGCCTCTGACCGAGGCGGAGCCGAGGGAAGGAGCGGAGCGTGCCCCCCGGCGCCGGGCCCCGACCTCCAGCGCGCCAACCGGTGCGTGAGTCGGGGACGAGCGTCGACGCGCGGGGCCGGGTTACGGGTTGCGCTTGACGAGGACGGCGCAGAGGACGCCCTTGGCGGCGGGGACGCCGTCGCCGTAGGAGAGGAGGCCCATCGTTCGGGCGTCCTTGACCCACACCCAACCCTCCGGCGTGAGCTTGAAGTGCTCCTGCTCCTGGACCTCGAACGGGGTCCGGCGCAGGAGCGCGTTCCAGCCGTCGATGTCGTACTGGGTGAACCACCCGTGGTCCTCGCGACGGCCGAGCGGCACCGAGACCATGAGTCGGCCGAACGGGGCCAGGACCCTGGCCATCTCCAGCATGGCGGCCCCGTCGGCGTCGGGGTCCGGAGGCTCGGGAGGGAGCCCGTACCGGGTGTTGTCCCGGCCGATGTGCTCGATCGTCGAGACGCAGTAGATCAGGTCGAAGGAGTTGTCCCGGTACGGCATGCTCCGGACGTCGGCCCTGACCCGGTGCATGTGCGGGACCGAGAGGGTGGCCATGTCGATGCCGTGCAGGCTGGGGATGGGCAGGTCCAGCAGCCCCGACAGCCACGTCAGGGAGGCGTACGCGTAGCCGACGTCGAGGACCCTGCGCTCTCCCCGCCACCGGGAGAGCATCCAGGGGATCTCGATGAGCCGCTCGGTCGTGTCGGGCCCGAACGGGGCGTCCTCCCAGAGCGTGAAGGCCCGGGGGTTCACCTCGAGGTCGCGGAGCAGGTCGTCGAGGAGCCGCACCTCCGCGAACTCGCGGCTCTCCAGCATCCTCTCCACCAGCCGGCCCCGGGTCAGCCTGCCCCCGCCGGCCAGCTCGGCGTGGGCCGCCCGGATGGCCTCGTCCTCGGCCGGCCGGCGGAGGATCAGCCTGTAGAGCGCGTCGATGTAGGCGGCGTCGCCGACCGTGGTCAGCGTGTCCCCGAGGACGTCCTCGAGGGGGACCCGGATCCTCTCGTGCTCGGTCTTCGTGTCGGCGAAGGTCACCGGGCCCCGCCGGTACCGGGGCCGGGTGATCTCCGGGATGAGGACTTCCCGGGTCCCCACCTGCTCCGCGAAGCGCAGGTAGAGGTCGCGGCACCGCACGGGGTCCAGGTAGGTCTCCGCGTAGCGGCGGGCCCGCGACTCGACGCCCCGGCGGGCCCCGGGGTCCCGAGCCAGGGCCAGGAGGTGCTCTGCGACCTGGGGGGGCTGGGGCCGGTCGATCTCCACCTTCAGGGACACGTCCCCCGGGATCTCTGCGAACGAGGCGTAGTTGTTCACGATGACGGCCCGGCCCTCGGCCAGGGCCCGGGCGAACGTCCCGGAGCTCTCGCCGGCGCTCGGGTACCGCAGGTTGACCACCGCGTCGGACGCCCGGAGGTGGAGGTAGAAGTCCACGAGGTCCACGTAGCCGACCCGCCGGACGGCGTCGGTGATGCCGAAGTGCTCGATCAGGCGGGCCAGGGCTCCCCCGGTGTGGTCGGCCCCGACCATCAGGAGCACGGCGTCCGGGAACTCCCGGTGGACCTCGGCGAAGCCGGCCACCACCGCGGCGGGCTGCTTGGGCTTCGTGATGAACCCGAAGTGACCCACCACGAAGGCGTCCTGGGGGAGGCCCAGCCGATCCCTGGCCTCCTCCCGCCCGATCCCCCGAACCTCCTCGGGAGGCAGCCCCGCGTGGTGCGGGATCCGGGCCAGGGGGACGTCGGGAGCGATCTCCCGCATGCGCAGCGCGGAGTCCTCGCTGTGGACCACGATGCCCTTGGCCCTGGTGGCCACGTGGGCGGTCAGCGGGAACAGGAACTTCTCGAACTCGGTGGCCACCCCTCCCCGGCGGAGCATGGCCAGCCGGGTCCCCAGGTGCCCGTGCTCGGCGTACATGATGCCCTCGTAGCGCCCCGGGTCGCGGCCCTGCTCGATCGTGACGTGCGCGATCAGGTGGTGGAGCACGGCGTCGTGGAAGACGGCGATCTGAGGCTGCAACCTGGCGGCCCGGTACACGAACTCGTGGTAGGGGTTGTTGCCCAGGTGGTAGAAGGTCGCGTCGTACCGGCGGCCGTCCCCCTGGGCCGCGAAGTACTCGTGCGGGTCCCGGACGCTGATCCCCGGGGGCCCCTGGGGCCGGCGGAAGGCCTTGGGGCGGGGGCAGTACACGGTCACCTGGGCCCGCTCGGCCACGTAGGGGACGAGCTCCGTGGAGTAGTCCGCGATGCCCGAGGGCATCGGGGGCAGGGGGGTGAACCAGGCCAGGCGCACCCGGGAGCTACTCCCCGACGGCGGACGGAGCCTGCTCCGCCCCCCGGCCCGCGGCGTCGCGGTCGGGGACCGGCCCGGCGCGATCCTCCCCGATCGCGTCGCGGAGGGCCCGCATCTCCTCGGCGAGCTCGCCCAGGCGATCCTCCAGCCCGGACAGGCGCTGCCCCGTCCGGGCCGACAGGCCCTCGATGCGCCGGTCGAGCTCCTGGAGGATGATCTCCGTCCGCTCGAGGACGTCGGTCACGATCCGCTGGTAGAACCCGTCCCGGCGGGCCGCCACGCGGCCCTCGAGATGGTCGAGCCGGGTCTCCCGCTCGAGCAGCTCGTAGGAGAGCGCCTCCAGGTACTGGCGGGTGGCGCGCTTGCGCCTGTACCAGTCGACGGAGCGCTCGGGGAGGACCTTCTTCGCGACGCCTCGAGCCCATAGGAGCTGCGGCATGACCCGGACAGCGTATCAGCGAGCCTCCGGGGGTGCCTCCGGGGGTGCCGGCGGGGGCGCCGGAGCGGAGGTGTTGCGATGGTGTGGCAACGGGGCCGTTCGCGGGGTCCCCGCTGATAGACTCGTGCCGTCCTCGACCCCCCTTCCGGATGAGCGATCAGATCGACGGTGTCTGGGTCAAGCCGCTGAAGGTGATCCCGGACGAACGGGGCCGCCTCTTCGAGATCCTCCGCTCCGACGATGACGGTTTCGTGAAGTTCGGGCAGGTATACATGACCACGACCTATCCCGGGGTGGTGAAGGCCTGGCACCTGCACAGGGTCCAGGACGACAACTTCTGTTGCGTCCGGGGCATGGTCAAGCTGGTCCTGCACGACGGCCGGGAGGGCTCTCCCACTCGAGGTACGGTGACCGAGCACTTCATCGGCGACCACAACATGCTCCTGGTCAGGGTTCCCGCGGGCGTCCACCACGGGTGGAAGTGCATCTCCGAGGAAGAGGCCCTCGTCGTGAACGTCCCCACCGAGCCCTACGATCCCCGGTCCCCGGACGAGTACCGGGTCCCCTGGGACTCGCCGGAGATCCCGTACTCCTGGGACGTCGTCTTCAAGTGAGCGTCCCCGTCCGAGTGCTCGTCACGGGGGGTGCCGGCTTCATCGGCTCGCACCTCGTGGACCTCCTCCTGGAGCGCCCCGACACCCACGTGACCGTGCTCGACAAGCTCACCTACGCCGGTAGCCTCGCCAACCTGGAGGGGCACGGCGACGAGCCCCGGTTCCGGTTCTTCCGGGGCGACGTGGCCGATCCGAAGATCGTGGGGCCTCTCGTCGCCGAGCACGACCGGGTCCTGAACGCCGCGGCGGAGTCCTTCGTCGACCGGAGCATCGCGGACGCCTCCGACTTCGTCCGGTCGAACGTGCTGGGGACGCACGTCGTCCTCGAGGCCTGCCGGCGGGAGGGCCGGCCCCTCCTCCAGCTGTCCACCGACGAGGTCTACGGCTCGACGGAGGAGGGCCGGTTCACCGAGGAAAGCCCCATGCGGCCCAACAGCCCGTACGCGGCCACGAAGGCCGGGGCCGACCTCCTGTGCCGGGCCTACCACGTCACCTACGGGCTCCCCGTGACCGTGGTCAGGGGGTGCAACGCCTTCGGGCCCCGGCAGCACCCGGAGAAGGCCATCCCCACCTTCGTGCTGGCCGCCCTGGGCGGCCGGGAGCTGCCCGTCTACGGCGAGGGCCGCAACCGCCGGGAGTGGCTGTTCGTGACCGACTTCGCTCGCGCGGTGGCCACCGTCCTCGACCACGGCGAGCCCGGCCTCGCGTACAACATCGGGGGAGGTCACGAGATCGAGAACGCGGAGCTGGCCCGGTGGATCTGCAGGCTGTCCGGCGCGCCGGAGTCCCTGGTCCGGTTCGTGGCCGACCGTCCTGGACACGACCTGCGGTACGCGCTGGACGGCGGACGGCTCGCCGCCCTGGGGTTCGGGCCGGAGGTCGCGTTCGAGGACGGGCTCGCCCGGACCGTGGCCTGGTACCGGCGGAACGCCACCCTGGGGGTCCCATCGTGAGGCTCGTGGTCACCGGCGCCGGCGGGGGGCTGGGGACGGCCTTCCTGTCCGCCGTCCCCGGCCACCACGACGTGCACGCCTTCACCCGGGCCGCCCTCGATGTCGGCGACCATCACGCCGTGATGCAGACGGTGGTCCCCCTCCGGCCGGACGCGATCCTGAACTTCGCCGCGATGACCGCGGTGGACGCGTGCGAGTCCGACCCCGAGCAGGCGTACCGGATCAACGCCCTGGGCCCCCAGAGTCTGGCCCTCGCAGCAAGGGAGTGTGGGGCCGCCGTGGTCCACGTCTCGACCGACTACGTCTTCGACGGGCTGAAGGGTGCCCCGTACGACGAGCTCGACGCCCCCAACCCGCTGTCCACCTACGCCAGGAGCAAGCTGGGAGGAGAGGACCTCGTGCGCCGGCTGGCACCCGAGCACATCGTGGTGAGGACCTCGTGGGTGTTCGGCTCGGGACGGGACTTCCTGTCACGGGCCCTGTCGGCGCTCTCGGCCGGCGAGCCGGTGCGCGCCGTGGCCGACCGGGTGGGGAGCCCGACCTACGTGCCCCATCTCGCGGAGCGGATCCTCCCGCTGCTCCTGGCCGGCCGGTGGGGGACCTACCACGTGGCCGGGCCCGAGCCCGCGACCTGGGCCGAGGTCCTGCACCGGGTCAGGGCCCTCGGGGGGCTCCCCGGCCGGGTGGAGGAGGTCGGGGACGGCGAGCTCGGGCTCTCCGCCGTCCGGCCGCCCTACTCCGCCCTGACCAGCGTGTTCACCCCGCTCGTGGGCCTCCCCTCGCTGCCGCCCCTCGACGCCGCCCTGAAGGAGATGCTCGATGCGCGAGGCGGCTGAGGCCCCCACCGTCGTCCGGACGTCGGAGCCCCCCCGCCTCCACCTGCTCCGGCGGCTCCGGGTGCTGTGGGGCTACCGGGAGATCCTGGCGAACCTGATCCGCAAGGAGCTGAAGGTCAAGTACACGTCCTCCGTGCTCGGCGCGGCGTGGTCGATGCTGAACCCGGTCCTCTACCTCGCCGTGTTCACCCTGGTCTTCAAGGTGGTGCTCAAAAGCGGCGTGCCGGACTTCGCCGTGTACCTGCTCTCCGGGCTCCTGGCCTGGAACCTGTTCGCGAGCTCGCTCTCGCTCTCGGCCCGCTCGATCGTGGACAACGGAGACCTGGTCAAGAAGGTGTACTTCCCTCGGGAGATCCTCCCGTTCGCCTCGATCGGCGCCTCCACCGTGGACTTCGCGCTCCAGGCGCTGGTCCTGGTGGCGTTCATGCTCGTGTCCCTGTTCGGGCAGCCCTACGGCCTGAACCTGCTGCTCCTCCCGCTGTCGCTGTTCACCCTCCTCGTGTTCACGGCGGCCCTCTCGCTGTGGGTCGCCGCGCTGAACGTGCGGTACCGGGACACCCAGCACCTTCTCGGCCTGGCCCTGCTCACGTGGTTCTGGCTGACCCCCATCGTGTACCCCAGCGCGTTCGTGTACCGGGAGCTCACCGAGCGGTCCCTGTTCGGGATCGACCTGTTCGTGCTCTACCTGGCCAACCCGATGGCCGACATCGTGTTCGGGTTCCAGAGGGCCCTGTACGGCGTGGTCACGCCGGCCGGCACGGAGGGGGTCCTCGTGCCCCTGTCCGTCGGCGAGATCGCCGCCCTCCTCGCCGGGGTGGCCGCGGGGTCGGTGCTTCTCCTCTACGCGTTCTGGCGGGTGTTCTTCCGGCTGTCCGGCGACTTCGCCGAGGAGCTCTAGCACCGTGGCGACGGCCGGCGCTCCGCCCATCGAGGTCCAGCGGCTGTCCAAGAAGTTCCGCCGGTACCGTGAGCGGCCCACGTCGTTCAAGGCCCGGGTCACCCGCTTCCGGGTCACCGCGGAGGAGTTCTGGGCCCTGAAGGACGTCGACCTCGAGGTCCCGGAGGGCTCGACGATCGGGCTGATCGGCCCGAAC
>JACQTL010000354.1 GCA_016210805.1 Actinomycetota bacterium
AGGTGGACCTCCAGCACGTAGTGGCCCCCGCCCAGGTCGGTGAGCGTGGTGGCGGGCACCGACTCGTCGATGGTCGGCGAGGAGTCGTAGGCCACCGGGGTGGGGATGAACCCGACCACCTGCCCGGCGGAGAGCACGCGGATCTCGCCGGTGGGGGACTTCTCCAGGGAAAGGCCCTGGGCCTGGATGTCGTAGGCCAGGGTGGAGGGGCCGGGATGGGAGGTGAGGACCACGGTCTCCTTGAACCCGGCGGAGTGAAGGGAGTACTCGAGGTCCACGCCGGGGAGCACGCCCCGGTAGGCGAGGGTCCCGCCCTGCACCGATCCCCTGACCCGTCCCAGGGCGCCGGGGGCCACGGGCTGGGTGGTGAGGGACCCCTCGGGGATCTGGAAGGTCACGGCCGCCCCGGGGGCCATCTCCTCGGGGAACCGGACCGTGAAGGCTCCCCCGGCGTTGGTCCATCCCCCCTCGGGATGGGGGGCCAGGGAGTCGGCGATCTTCCGCCAGTTGCCCTCGGAGTCCTGGTAGTTCACGACCATGGGGTACAGCGCGGCGAAGTGCTCCTGGCCCTCCGGCCCCACATAGGCGTCGAACGTGGGCCCCCCTCGCTCCGGGGCGAGCGTCCTTCCCCGGAGGACCTCGGAGGGATCGGCTCCCGCTGGCGGCGCGGGTGGCGTGTATTCCTCGGGGTCGCGCAGGCCGTCCTCGGACATCTCGGCGAGCGGGGGGACGCGCTCGGAGGCGGTGAGCTCTCGGGGCGGGGGCCCGGGGGGCCGCTTCTCGGCGGCCACCTCACGGGCCGGCCAGGGCGTGGTAGGGGGAGAGCGGGAGGGCCGGGAGGACCATGGCCCCCACCAGAGCGAAGCGTACGAACAGAGAACGAGACCGGCGCGCCTTGAGGTGCATCTTGATCCCCTCCGCCGGAGACTCGGCGAAGAGGAGCCGCGCCGCCCTTCCGGTCAGATCCGTTGGCGGGGCGAGATGATAATGGCGACATCCCGTTGCCGTCCAGCGAATCCGCCAACTTGTCCATTTGGAAGAGATCGACCGGTTTTGGGGAAGCTCAGCGGAGGTGGATGGGTTCCATCTCTGCCACCTTCTGTCGTGACCCACGTGGGCCGGCTGTGAACTCCAGCCAGGAACCACGGTGAACTGCATGCGGGGCGGGTTCCCGGCGGGGCGAGGGAGGTGGCTCGCGATCGTTGGCCAAAGCTCGGCCTTGTGTGTCGGGTGGGCGGGCCCTACAGGAGCCGCAGGGCGTCGTTGGCGGGGAGGCCGAGGTGCTGGTAGGCGCGGGCGGTGGCCACGCGGCCCCGGGGGGTCCGCTTGAGGAACCCGATCTGGAGGAGGTAGGGCTCGTAGACGTCCTCCACGGTCCCGGTCTCCTCGCCCACCGCCGCGGCGAGGGTCGACAGGCCCACCGGCCCGCCCTCGAACTTCTCCACCAGGGTCCGCAGGATCGCGATGTCGAGCTTGTCGAGCCCCCGCTCGTCCACCTCGAACAGGGCCAGCCCGCCCCTGGCGACGTCCCCGGTGACCCGCCCGTCGCCCCGGACCTGGGCGAAGTCGCGGACCCGGCGCAGCAGGCGGTTGGCCACCCGGGGGGTGCCCCGGGAGCGCCCGGCGATCTCCCTGGACCCCTCGGCGTCCACCTCCACGCCGAGGATCCCCGCCGAGCGGAGCACCACCAGGGCCAGGTCCTCCGCCGGGTAGTAGTCGAGCCGGGGCGAGAAGCCGAACCGCTCCCGGAGGGGCAGCGTGATCAGGCCGGGCCGCGTCGTCGCCGCCACCAGTGTGAACCGGGGGAGCTCGAGCCGGATGCTCCTGGCGCTGGGGCCCTTGCCCAGCACGACATCGAGCTTGTAGTCCTCGAGCGCCGGGTAGAGGACCTCCTCCACGGCCCTGGGCATCCGGTGGACCTCGTCCACGAACAGGACGTCGCCCTCCTCCAGGTTCGTGAGGATGGCAGCGAGGTCCCCGGGGCGGTCGAGCGCGGGCCCCGACGTGGGCCGAAACGCCACCCCCAGGGCGTTCGCCACGATGCCGGCGAGCGTGGTCTTGCCGAGCCCGGGCGGCCCCGAGAACAGCAGGTGGTCCACGGTCTCCCCCCTGGCCACGGCCCCCTCCACCCGGAGGGCGAGCTGCTCCTTGATCCGGTCCTGCCCCACGAACTCCCGGAGGGACCTGGGCCGGAGCGCCGCGTCGAAGTCCCGGTCCTCCTCCTGGAC
>JACQTL010000359.1 GCA_016210805.1 Actinomycetota bacterium
GAGGGGGGCAGGATGGGGACCCCCAGGTCGCGGCATTCCCCCAGGTAGAGTTGGAGTTTGTCGGTGTTCTGGGCTTCGATCGTCAGCAACGCGGCCATGAACTGCCACGGGTAGTTGGCCTTAAGGTAGGCGGTCTGATACGCCAACAGCGCATACGCCGTCGAATGGGACTTGTTGAAGCCGTAGCCGGCGAAGTACTCCATCAGGTCGAAGATGCGCGCGGCCTTCTTTTGGGAGATGCCCCGTCGGGTGGCGCCCTCGACAAAGCGCTGGCGCTGGGCTTGCATGACGGCGGCATCCTTCTTGCCCATCGCCTTGCGGAGCAGGTCGGCCTCGCCCATCGAGTAGCCGGCCATGCGCACGGCGATCTGCATGACCTGCTCCTGGTAGACGATGATCCCGTAGGTCGCCCCCAGGATGTCCTCCAGGTCCGGGTGGGGGTACTCGACCGGCTGGCGCCCGTGCTTGCGGGCCGCGTACTGGACATGCATCCCCGCGTTCAGCGGGCCGGGCCGGTACAGGGCCACCAGGGCCATGAGGTCCTCGAACCGGTCGGGGGCGAGCTCCTTGATCAGGGCCCGCATCCCCCCGCCCTCCAGCTGGAACACGCCGGTCGTGTCGCCCCGGCGGAGCATCTCGTAGGTGGACGGGTCGTCCAGGGGCACGTGGTCGATGTCGAGCTCGACCCCCCGGCGGCGGAGGTGGCCCACGGTGTCCTCGATCACCGACAGGGTCCGCAGGCCCAGGAAGTCCATCTTGAGCAGGCCGAGCTCCTCGACCCCGTGCATGTCGAACTGGGTGACCACGCGCCGGGAGTCGTCCCTGGAGTCCTTGGAGAGCTTGAGGGGCATGTAGTTGACCAGGGGCGCGTCGCCGATCACCACCCCGGCGGCGTGCACGGAGTCCTCCCGGCGGAGGCCCTCCAGGGCCCGGGCGGTGTCCACGATCTCCCGGGCCTCCGGCTCCTTCCCGTAGGCCTCCTTCAGCTCCGGGGACAGCTCCAGGGCGTCCTCGATCGGGTACTCGCGGCCCAGCACCGCGGGGGGGTACATCTTGCACAGCCGGTCCCCGATCGAGGCCGGGAACCCCAGTACCCTGGCCGCGTCGCGGATCCCCTGCTTCCCCTTGATCGTCTGGAACGTGATGATCTGGGCCACATGGTCGCTGCCGTACTTCGCGGTGGCGTAGCGGATCACCTCGTCCCGGCGGCGCTCGTCGAAGTCCATGTCGATGTCGGGCATCTGGCGGCGCTCGGGGTTCAGGAACCGCTCGAAGATGAGCCCGTACCGGAGCGGGTCGAGGTCGGTGATCCGCAGGGCGTAGGAGACCACCGAGCCGGCCGCGCTGCCCCGGCCCGGCCCCACCCGAATCCCGTTCTCCCTGGCGAACCGGATCAGGTCCCACACGATCAGGAAGTAGCCTGCGAACCCCATCGAGCAGATCACGCCGAGCTCGTCGTCGATCCGCCCGGCCACCTCGGCGGAGACCTCCCCGTAGCGCCGCCGGGCCCCCTCGTAGACGAGGTGGCGGAGGTAGGCGTCCCGGTCCATCCCCGCCGGCGGGTCGAACCGGGGCAGGTGGAACCGCTGGTCGGCGGGGGCCCGGTCCCCGTAGGTCAGCGTGAGGTCGCACCGCTCGGCGATCTCCAGCGTGGCGTCGCAGGCCTCCGGGAGGTCGCGGAACACCTCGCGCATCACGGCGGCCGGCTTCAGCCAGAACTCCTCGGTGTCGAACCGCAGCCGGTTCGTGTCGGTCTGAACCTTCTGCTGCTGGATGCACAGCAGCACGTCGTGGGGCTTGGCGTCGGCCGGCTCGGTGTAGTGGGTGTCGTTGGTGGCCACCAGGGGGACCCCGGTCCGGCGGGCCAGCTCCACCAGCTTGCCCAGCACGGCCCGCTGCTCGGCCAGGCCGTGGTCCTGGACCTCCACGTAGAAGTTGCCCGCCCCGAAGATGTCTCGATACGTGGCCACGGCCTCCTCGGCCCTGCGGTCCTGCCCGAGGAGCAGCGAGCGGGCCACCTCGCCGGCCAGGCACCCGGACAGCCCGATCAGCCCCTCCGACCGCTCGGCCAGGAGCTCCTTGTCGATCCGGGGCCGGTGGTAGAAGCCCTCCAGGTGGGCGTCGGTGACCAGGCGGAGGAGGTTGCGGTACCCCGTCTCGTTCCGGGCCAGGATCGTGAGGTGCCGGTACTTCTCGGCGTCGTCGCCGGGCGTCCTCTCGAACCTCGAGGTGGGGGCCACGTACGCCTCGACCCCGAGGATCGGCTTCACCCCGTGCACCAGGCCGGCCTCGTAGAACTGGAGGGCCCCGAACATCACCCCGTGGTCCGTGACGGCCAGGGCCGGCTGGCCGTCGGCCGCCGCCCCGGCGAACAGGTCCTCGATCCGCGAGGCCCCGTCGAGGAGCGAGTACTCCGTGTGCGTGTGGAGATGGACGAAGCTCGAACCGGACATGCTTCCCTTCGCGACCACGCTACCCCGGGGGAAGGACGGACCCGTTTTCCACAGCCCGACCCCGGCGGTGGGGATAACTACACGCTTGTAAGTCGGGTCGGCCCGAGGTTACACTCGCCCTCGACCCGACGCAAGGGTGCAGATCAGGCCAGGTGGCTGTGCGCCTCTCCTACTCATCGATCTCGACATACGAGACCTGCCCGGCGAAGTACCGCTTCCAGTACGAGGAGCGCCTGCCCACCCGCCGGTCCCCGGCTCTGGCCTTCGGCGACTCGCTCCACCAGGCCCTCCACCGGTTCCACGACCGGCCGGTCCCCGTGGCCCCGCCCCTCGGCGAGCTCCTCGAGATCCTGGACGGCGTGTGGGTCTCCGACGGGTACGGGACCGAGGCGGAGGAGGCGGCCTACCGGGACCACGCCGGGCAGGTCCTGGCCCAGTACCACCGGGAGAACGCCGACTCCTACCGGATCCCGGCGGCCCTGGAGTTCCGGTTCTCCATCGAGGTGGAGGGCGTCCAGCTCGGCGGGACGATCGACCGGATGGACCGGATCCCCGGAGGGGGGTACGAGATCATCGACTACAAGACGAACCGGCGCCTCCCCCCGGCGTCGGTGATCGAGCGGGACCTGCAGCTCTCCGTGTACTGGCTGGCCGCCAGGGAGGTCTGGGGGATCGAGCCGGAGCGGCTCACCCTCTACTACCTCCTCCCCGGGCAGCGGATGACGACGTCCCGAACCCCCCGGCACGCGGACGAGCTCCGCCGGCGGATCGCCGTCGTGGCCGAGCGGATCGAGGCCGGGAAGTTCGAGCCCCGCGAGAACCGCCTGTGCGACTGGTGCGACTTCCAGGCCCTGTGCCCCGTCTTCCGGCACCGCTACGAGCGGGAGGCGGGCACCGACCCCTCGCCCCGCATGGCCGAGGTGGTGGACGAGTGGGTCGAGCTGAAGCGCGAGGGGCGCCGGGTCTACCAGCGCCTCGACGAGCTGGCCGGGCTGGTCAACGCGTTCTGCGAGGAGCACGGCTACCGGCGGCTCTTCGCGAGCGACGGGAGCGCGATCGAGCGCCGGGCCCAGCACGTCACCGCGCCCGACGAGGCCCGGGTCCGGGAGATCCTCGAGCCCCTGGGCCTCTGGGAGAGCGTGACGGCCGTGGACACGGCCAGGCTGAACGCCCTGATCGAGTCCCGGGCCCTCCCCCCCGACGTCGAGGACGCCCTCCTGGCCTCCCGCCAGGAGGTCCGCACCCAGCACGCCCTGTACCTCCGGGACCCGGCGCGGGTCCGCCGGTAGCCGGGAGGGCCGCCCCCTACGGGGTGCCCGGCCTGTCAGCTCCCGGCCTGCTCCGGCATCAGGCCCAGCTGCGCCATGAACGCCATCTGGTCCCAGTACACGTGCTGGGCGGCGACCTTCCCGTCCCGGACCCGGAAGACGTCGGCGAACGGGATGTCGATCGATCGCCCGGTCGGTGGGATCGTCCCCTGCGGACCGGCCAGGTCCCCCGTGTGGGTCCCCCGGTACCGGCCTTCGGCGACCACGACGTCCGCGGACTCGACCCAGGTCTCGACTTCCACCGCCGCGTCGGGGAGCGCCTCCACGAACGCGGCCAGGTACGCGGGTACCCCGGCGGCGGGCACACTGCCCACCGGCGTCACGAAGTCGCAGTCCTCGGTCAGGAGCTCCGAGATCGCCCCGACGTCGCCGCCGGTGCTCACATCGAAGTACCGCTCGGCTACCTCCCGGGCCTCCCCCATGCCGTCTCCTCCCTCCGCCCCGTCGTCCCCTCGCACGGAGCAACCCGACGCTAGCGCATCCCTCCAGCCCGGAACAACGGAGCGGAAGGCCCGGTCCGGCCTCAGCGCCCCGTGAGGGTTATCTCGGCCTCGGGCAGGAACGTGCGGCTGGGGTGGGCGGAGGCCAGGGCCCTGGCGGCGGCGTCCCCGGCCGAGAAGGGATCGAAGGACCACCCCTCCAGGACCACGGCCACCGCTCGGTCCTCGCGGAGCACGGTGACGCTCGTCACGCCGAGGCGGGCGAGCGCCCGCGAGCCCCCGGCCCCCAGGACGAAGGGCTCCGCCCCCCCGTAGACCAGCACGAGCGCTCCCACCCCCCACCCGCCGCTCAGGCCACCACGAACGTGCCCCGCATCGTGGACAGGTGCACGTCGCAACGGAAGACGTAGGTTCCCGCCTCGGCGATCGCGGGGACCTCGTACACGAGGGTCTGGGGCCCACGGAACGTCTCCCCGCGGAAGATCAGGCCGGCCGGCGTCTCCTCCCCCTCCCGGAAGATCGCGACGTTGTGCTCCTGCGTGTCCTCGCTGCGCAGCTCGATCGTGAATGGCTGCCCCGCCCGGACCGCCATGCAGTCCCTGTCGAACACCGTGTCCTCGGCCACGATCGACAGTGCCGTACCCTCGGGCTCGCACGGCGCCGGATCCCCCGGGCCTTTCTCAGTGGCGCCTCCGCACGAGGCGAGGGCCACCACGACGCTCCACGGCACGAGCAGCCGGATCCCGGCGTGCCACCTCCGGACGCCCATGGCGTCCACCTCCTCCCCGGCCGGAGACATCCGCTCCGGCCTCGAGGCGACGCTAGGCCCGCCCGGGGTCCGGTTCATCGGTGACCTCCCTCGTTCCGGCCGGGCGCGCCCACGGCCGCGAGCTCGGCCCGGTTGCGCAGGCCCAGCTTCGCCAGCACGTTGGAGACGTGCCGTTCCACGGTCTTCCTCGAGATGAACAGCGCGGCGGCCACCTCGGGGTTGCTGGCTCCCCGGGCCACCAGGCGGGCGACCTCCCTCTCCCTCTCGGTCAGGGCGGCGAAGGGCTCTCTCCCCCCGGGCCCCCGGCGCCAGGTCCGGACCCCCAGCCGGCGGAGCTCCCGTTCGCACAGGGCCTTCTCCGTGGAGGCTCCCAGGAGCTCGGCGGCGGCCCCGGCCCGGCGGAGGGCCACCGCGGCGGCGCCCGGCTCACCTCCGCGGGCCAGGGACCTCCCGGCATCCAGGCGGGCCCAGACGGCTTCCAGGGCCATCGAAAGTCCCTCGGCCCGGCGGGCCACGTCCTCCAGGAGCAACGGTGCGCCTGGGTCGCCCGAGGCCATGGCCAGGGAGGCCTCCCCCCTGGCCAGCCACCATGCCGCGACCGGCGCGCGTTCGGCGGACGGGACCCGGGACCCCTGGAGCATGCCCTCCGAGGCCTCCGTCTCCCCCAGCCTGGCCAGCGCGTCGGCGGCCCTCCGCCGGGCGTCCCCCAGGCACCGGGCGCAACCCGCGGCCAGCCCGTCCGACTCGCACCTTTTGGCCAGCTCCACCGCCTCGGACCGGGCGCCCTCCCCCACCACGCGGCCCAGCGCCGTGACCAGCCGGTATCCGCACAGCGCCCTGAGGTGGGGATCCCGCTCCTCCGCGACCTCCCTCCTCAGTCCGTCGACCGCTGCCTGCCAGTCGCCCCGGGAGACCTGAACGTCGAGGACCACCGAGCGGAGCACGCGCACCGTCAGGGTCCCCCCGAGCCGGCGCCCCAGGGACAGGGCCTCGGCGGCCACGGCCTCGGCCTCTTCCAGGCGCCCCCAGCCGTGGAGGGCCATCCCCAGCCACAGGCCCGCGTCGACCGCGGCGTCGGGAAGGCCGAGGCGACGCGCCTCGCTCCAGGCCAGGCGGAGCCTGACCCCCGCCTCGGCGGCCCGCCCGAGGAGGAAGAGGGCCAGCCCGCCCCGGTAGGAGCCGCGGAGGTGCTCCCTGTCGTCGATCCCGGCGGCCACCTCCACCACGCGGTCCGAGATCTCCAGGAGCTCCGCGGCATCCTCGCGCTGTACTGCGCCGTCCAGCATGGCCAGCAGGCCGACGAGGTACGCTCGCCTCGACGGGAGGCTCGTCCGCCGCAGGCCCCCGGTCGACTCCACCAGCGCCCGCCCCGCCTCCAGCGCCTCCTCCGCCGCGGCCGCGGCCTCGGCCGGGCGGTGCTCGAGCCACCTGAGCACCCTGGACTCGTGGGCCAGGGCCTCGACGGCTGTCTCCGGGGCCTCCCCGGGACCCTCCCGGGCGGAGCGCAGGAAGTCCCTGGCCACGTCGGTGAGCTCGAGCTCGGCGGCCGCGCGGGACGCCTCCAGCGCGGCTCGGGCCCGGGCCGGGGGGGCTGCGGACCGATCGGCCAGGAGGCCCCACCTGGCCAGGGCCGAGGAGTGGTCCCCCAGCTCAGCGGCCAGCCCGGCGATCCGCCGGTGGAGCTCCTCGACCTCCTCCGTCCACTCCTGGCGGGAATCGGCAACCTCCGAGAGCCGGGCGAGGCCGTCGACGCCGGCCAGGCGCCTCCGGGGGGAGCCGACGATCGCCATGGCCAGCTCCACCGCCCCCAGGCCCCCGGCCCGCCGATGGTCGAGGGCCGCCAGCATCAGGTCGATCTCCTCCCCCGACCGGGCCTCGAGCCACTCGGCCATCAGGCGATGGAGCCGGCGGCGCCGGTCGGCCGCGAGCTGCCGGAGCGCGGCCTGGGCGATGAGATCGTGGGAGATCCGGAGCGCACCCTCCTCCTCGGCGGCCAGGGCCGACTCCACCAGCCCGGCCGCCGCCCGGGCCACGCGGCCGGGGGGCCAGCCGAGCACCTCCTCCACGTCCCTCCGGGACATGGGGCGCCCCGCGACGGCCAGGAGGGCCAGGAGCTCCGGGGCGTCCCCCCCGGCCTGCCGGAGCCGCGTCGAGATCACCCGCCCGACGTCGGGCCCCGGCTCTCCCGAACGGGCCAGGACCTCCAGCCAGAACGGAGAGCCCCTGGCCCGCCGCCAGAGCTCCTCGGCCTCGCTCTCGGCGAGCCCCGGAGCGATCTCCCTCGAGACGCGCACGCCGGCGTCCCTGTCCAGCGGCCCGAGCTCCAGGGCCCGGACCCGGTCGGGGTCGCCGATCAGGCGGGAGAGGGCGTCGTCCAGCCTCGCCTCCTCCGACGACGGCCGGGCCGCGACCACCAGGGCGAGGGCCTCTTTCTCCTGCTCGGCCGCCCGGACCGCGTACTCCAGGAGCGCCAGCGACATCCGGTCTATCCACTGGAGGTCATCGACCAGCACGACGGCCGGACCGAGGGCGGCCAGGGCCTGATGGGCCAGCTCGAACAGGCCGACGGGCTCGGCCGGGTGGGAGAGCGGACCGCCCCACGCCAGATCCCTCAGGCGGCTACCGGGTTCCGACACCGCCGACAGCGACCGGAGGAGGCCCCTGGCCGCGGCCAGCGACACGCTCGTGCCGGCCGCGTACCCGGCCACCTCGAGGACCGCCATGCCGCGCACCCTGTCCCCGAGCTCGCGGAGCAGGCGGGTCTTCCCCGACCCCGGCTCGCCGACGACCGTGCAGGCCGTGGGACGAGAACCGCCGACCGCCCGGTCGACGAGGTCGAGGAGGGTCGACAGCTCTTCCTCCCGCCCGACGAAGCTCGGTCGGACCACTGCCCCCGAATATCGCATCGAGGGGTGGAGACGACAAGGCGCGCCCCCCGGCCTGCGGTGGGAGCCCTGGTCCCGCCTTCCGGAGGGCTTTCGCCCCTCCCGGGACGGGTCACGTTCGACCCATCGTGTCGCCGCCAGGGCGGGGGAGGCGACGCCGTGAAGCAGCTGCGCCTGGAGGAGCACGGGGGGACCGTGAGCTGCCCCCTCAGGGGGGAGGCGGACCTAAAGACCTGCGTCGACTGCCGGTTCCTGGATGAGGTCGAGGTCGGCGAGGGGGCTCGCGTCGTGGTCTGCCGGCCCCCGTCGACGTACGGCCTCCTCGGCGCGCTGTCGCTGCCGTTCCCGCCCTAGCGGTCACCCCGCCGGGCCGGCCGCCGCCGCGGGGGCCGGAAGGCGGCCGGCCACCGTCGTCCCCGCGCCCGGCGCGGAGCGGACCTCGAGCTCCCCGCCCAGGGCCGCCAGCCGGTCGGACATGTTCTGGAGCCCCGCCCCGCGGCCGACCGTCGCGACGTCGACCCCGGCGCCGTCGGCCTCGACCTCGACCCGCAGGTCCGCGTCCCCCCAGCGCAGCCGCACGACCGCGCGGCTCGCGCCCGCGTACTTGGCCACGTTCTGCAGCGCCTCCAGGACGCAGAAGTAGACGGCGGCCTCTCCCTCCTGGGCGAAGCGGCGGACCCCGCCCTCCTCCGCCACCTCCACGGGGACGGCGCTCTTCCCGGCCTGGGCCCGGAGCGCGGCGCCCAGGCCCTGGTCGGCCAGGAGGGGCGGGTAGATCCCCCGGGCCAGGTCCCTGAGGTTCTGGAGCGCGTCCTGCATCTCGTCCTGGACCGCGGCCAGCATCTCGGCGGCCCGCTCGGCGTCCCTCGTGGCGAGCTGCTGGGCGAGACGGACCTTCACGGCCAGGGCCACGAGCTGCTGCTGGGCGCCGTCGTGGAGGTTCCGCTCGATCCTCCGGCGCTCCTGGTCCTGCGCGGCGACCAGGCGCTGGCGCGACGCCCGGAGCTCCTCGATCAGCCTGGCGTTGCGGAGCAGGAGCCCGGCCTGCGCGGCCAGGTCCTCGAGGAGCTTGCCCTGCGCCGGGACGAGCGGCTCGGAGGGGGGCACGGCCACGGCGATCGCGCCCAGCAGCTCGCCGTGGTGGACGACCGGGAGGGCGTGGTCGGCGCCCGCGATCGGCGGGAGGGCCTCCTCCCGGACGGGGAGCGGGAGGGGAGCCGGGCCGTCGGTCGCCGGCGCCCTGGCCCCCAGGCGGAGCTCCGAGCCCACGCGGAGCCAGACCTCCGCGCGCGAGGCCCCCGTGCCGGCGGTGATCATCTCGGCCATCCGGGGCAGGACGTCCTCGCTCGCGTACGTGCCGCCCACGCTCCCCGCGAACCCCGACAGGACCTCGTACGGCGTGGCCCTCTTCCCGTAGACCAGCCGGTCGGCCAGGCGGCGGGCCCTCGCGCGGACCGGCTGGAACGCGACGGCCACGATCGCGGCGCCCGCGAAGGTGAGCGCCGGTGTGTCGGCTCCCACGAACAGCGCGCCGAGCCCGACCACCACCCCCACGTACACGACGGTCCCGAACGCGGCCAGGGCCCCGAACACGACGGTCCTCTTGATGACCACGTCGAGGTCGAACAGGCGGTGCCTGAGAATCGCGATCCCGCAGGCCAGGGGGATCCCCACGGCCACCACCAGGAAGACCAGGTAGAAGAGTGAGTTGGACACCGGGTGGTCCCCCAGCGGGAAGCTCGCGAACAGGGCCAGGAGGAGCAGGGCCCCCAGGCTCGCCGTGTAGGCCAGCCACCGGATCTGCTGCCGCTCGTCGCCCCGGGACCGCCGGAATCGCCGGACCAGCGCGACGACCGAGAGGAAGGCCAGGGGCATCGCCGCCAGGCCGGACGCGGAAAGGAGGATGCCGGCCAGGCCCTCGTCGATCCCGGTGGGGTTCGGGAGGCGGACCGGGGTGCCCTCGGGCCCGACGACGAGGGGCGAGGGGTCGACCATGAACCCGACCACCCCCAGGAGGGCCGCCGCCGCGACCGCCCACGCCGCCACCCTCCACCGGCGGGACGGGGGACGACCCGTGGGGAACAGCAGGAACAGGAGGGGGATCGGATACAGGAGGGGCACGATCGTCCACGCCCCCAGCCAGGCCACCCACCGGGTGAAGGGCAGGAGGTCCGGCGCCCGGGCCGCCGACCACGCCGTGTACGCCTCGGCCCCGCCGGTGAGGGCGGTCCACACCCCGACCCAGTAGAGGAGCCAGCCGATCGTGTTCCTGGGCTGGCGGGCCACGATCAGCGACCCGACCCCCGCGTACGCGAGCGAGGCCGCCGAGGCCACGGCGGTGAACAGGACGTCCTCGTCGGTCCCGAAGGCGAGCTCCGCCGTCCAGATGGCGACGCCGAGGAGGAGGACCGACACGAACAGCCCGCGCCCGAGAGCCCTCCGAGGCCTCGGCGCCGTCCGCGCCTCCCCTGTGGTCACCACGGGTCCATGGTGGTCCTTCGGAGCGTGCCGCGTGAAGGGGGCTGGCCGAATGCGCGAGGTGGGCTGCCGCCACCCCCGGCGGGATGCTGGCCCCCGTGAGGCCCCTCAGCCCCCCGGGCGGGCTCGGGCCAGGGCCCGCTCGAGGTCCTCGGGGAGGGGCTCCTCGACCTCCACCCGCTCGCCGGTCCGGGGATGGGCGAACGCGAGGCGGCGGGCGTGGAGGAAGGGCCGGGCCAGCCCGAGGCGGCGGGCCTCGTCGCCCCCGCCCCCGTACCGGGCGTCGCCCAGTATCGGGTGGCCGATGGCCTGGAGGTGGACGCGGATCTGGTGGGTCCTCCCGGTCCGCGGGACGGCCTCCAGGAGCGTGGCCCGCTCGAGCCGCTCGACCACCTCGAACGCCGTCTCCGCCTTTCTCCCGGCGACGCGCTGCACGCGGATCCGGGCCCCCCGCCGGAGGAGGGGGGCCTCCACGGCGAACCTCTCGTGCTCGACCCGGCCCCGGACCAGGGCCAGGTAGCGGCGCTCGACCTCGTGCCGGGAGAGCATCGCGGCCAGGGCCTCGTGGGTCTCGTCGTCCTTGGCCACCACGAGGAGCCCCGACGTCCCGGCGTCCAGGCGATGCACGATCCCCGGCCGGAGAGGCCCCCCGATACCCGACAGCGGAACCCCCATGTGCAGCAGGCGGTTCACCACGGTCCCGGTCCGCCGGCCGGCCGTGGGGTGGGTGGGCGGCCCGGCCGGCTTGGCCACCACGAGCAGGAAGGGATCCTCGTAGCGCACGGGGAGGGCGGGTCCCTCGGGCGGGACCTCCTCGGTCCCCGCCCGGTCGACGGCCACCCGCTCCCCGCCCTCCAGCGCGAAGGACTTCGGCCTGGCCCGCCCGTCGACCATCACGCGACCCTCGGCGATGGCCCGCTGGGCCTCCGCCCGGGGGATCCCCAGCCGGTCGGCGACCACGCGGTCCAGCCGTCCCGGGCCGGCCTCGAACTCAGCCATCCCCCGCCGCCCTGGCCGGCGGGCTCCCGTCCGGCGTCGTCCCTCCCCGGCGCTCGCCCTCCCCCCTCCTGGCCCCGGCCAGCAC
>JACQTL010000360.1 GCA_016210805.1 Actinomycetota bacterium
CCTGGTGGCGGAAGGCGCGGTGGTCCAGGAGGGCTACGTGATCGCGTTGGTCGAGCAGATGTCGGTGGTCGAGTAGATGGCCGTGGTCGAGTAGATGGCCGTGGTCCGCACGTCGGTGGACGGGCCGGTCGCGTCGGTCGTGCTGTCCCGGCCGGATTCACGCAACGCGGTCTCCGCCGAGATGCTGTCCGAGCTGCTCGCGGCGTTCGGCGACCTGGCCGTGGCTCCCGAGGTCCGGGTGGTGGTCCTGTCCGGGGAGGGCAGGGACTTTTGCGCCGGCGCGGACTTCTCGGAGCTCGAGATCATGCGGGCCGGCCCGTCCGAGATGGACTACGGGCGCTCGTTCGAGGAGCTCCTGGAGGCCATCGCCACGCACCCCGTCCCGGTGGTGGCGAGCGTCCAGGGCGCGGCGCTCGGGGCGGGCTGCCAGATCCTCGTGGCCTGCGACCTGGCGGTCGTGGCCTCCGACGCCAAGCTGGGGATCCCCATGTCGCGGCTCGGCCTCGTGATCAACTTCGAGAACATCCAGCGCCTGGTCCTGGCCGTGGGCCCCAAGCGGGCGGGGGACGTGCTGTTCACCGGCCGGGTCGTGTCCGGCGACGAGGCCGCCGCCTGGGGGCTGGTCAACCAGTCCGTGCCGCCCGGCGAGCTCGAGGGACGGACCGGGCTCCTGGTCGACCAGGTGGTCGAGGCGGCGCCCCTGTCGGTGAGGGCATCGAAGCGGGGGATCGGCGTGGTCCTGGAGCACCTGCACGTGGACCGCATGACCGAGGGGCACCGCACGGCCGACTTCGACATGATGGCCGCGGCGGCCTTCGCCAGCGAGGACCTCCAGGAGGGGATCCGGGCCTTCCGGGAACGGCGCCGGCCCCGGTTCCGGGGGGAGTAGCCCGGTGCCGGCCGGGCGTCGGGGGAGGGACGGTGCGACCAGGGACGGTCCGACCGAGCGCGGTCCGACCAGGGACAGCCCCCTCGAGGAGCGGGCCCCCGAGGTGATCCGCATCCTCCGCCGAGCCTATCCGGACGCCAAGGTCGCCCTGCGCTTCTCGAACCCCCTGGAGATGCTGGTGGCCACGATCCTCTCGGCCCAGTGCACCGACGAACGGGTCAACCGGGTCACCGAGGGACTGTTCGCCAAGTACCGCACGCCGGAGGACTACCTCCGGGTCCCCGAGGAGGAGCTGGCCCGCGACGTGAAGCCGACCGGGTTCTTCAACCAGAAGGCGAAGTCGATCCGCGGCGCGTGCCGCCGGATCGTGGAGGAGGGGGGCGGCGAGGTCCCCCGGACGATGGAGGAGCTCGTGGCCCTGCCCGGGGTGGCCCGCAAGACGGCCAACATCGTGCTCGGCAACGCCTTCGGGAAGGTCGAGGGGATCGCCGTGGACACCCACGTCCGCCGGGTCTCGCAGCGGCTCGGGTTCACGGGGGAGAGCGATCCCGACCGGATCGAGCGCGACCTCATGGAGCTGATCCCGAAGCGACACTGGTTCTCGTTCACCTACGTCCTGATCGACCACGGGCGGGCGGTTTGCGTGGCCAGGCGGCCCCGCTGCGAGGAGTGCCCCGTGAGCCGCCTCTGTCCCTCGAGCCTGGTGTAGGCGGGCGGCTCGGCCGCCGGGGGCCGGGATCGCTCAGCGGGACCGCGACCGGGTCAGCTCGAACCAGACGCACGTCCGTTCGTTGGCCCGGACCCCCCACCGCTCGGCGATCTGCTCCACCAGGAACAGCCCCCATCCCGAGGTCTGCCCCAGGGTGGGCACGCGGGCCCTGGCGGGGAACCCCGGGCCCGGGTCGCACACCTCCACGCGGACGCCGTTGCCCGACAGGCTGACCTCCAGGACGATCTCGTCCCCGCGCCCGAGGCCCGAGTGCCGGATGCTATTCGTGACCAGCTCGGAGACGAGCAGGCGGAGGTTGTCGAAGGTCTCCGCGTCCATCTCGCCCCGGAGACGATCGAGCGCCCCGCGGGCGGCCGACGCCGCGCGCGGGCCCCCGGGGAGGCGGAGGTCCAGCAGACGGGTCACGTCCCGGCCCCGAGCTCGTCCGGGGAGGGCACGAAGTCGAGCCGCTTGTCCACGAAGGTGATCTGGAAGACGCGGTGCACCGCGTCGGGGCCGGGCACGACGGCCAGCCGCCACCCCCGGTCCCGGGCCCGCGCATCCGCCGCGACGACGAGGCGGAGGCCGGTGGAGTCCATGAACCGGAGCCCCCGGAGGTCGAGCACGATCGTCGAGGGGACGGTGGCCTCGATGCGGTAGAGCTCGCGCTCGACCTCGTGGGCGTTCGAGATGTCGAGCTCGCCCTGGAGCGCGAGCGTGTGGACCCCGTCCCGCTCCGCGGTCTCCACCTCGATCGCGCTCACGGAGCATCCCCCGGGGGGGATGGGGGGGTTCGGGTCCTTCCGGCCGGGCGGGCGGGGCCGGCCCGCGGGGGTGCCTGGAGCATCAGCCCCGGATTCTAGTCCGGGGAGGGGGGCCGGTCTCGCAGGTGCCCGGCGGTCCTCCCACCGCCGGCCCGCTCGGGGTCAGGGGCGATCCTTCGGACGCTCCAGCCCCAGCTCGAACCAGACCACGGTCCGGTCGCCTCCCCGCACCCCCCACCGGTCGGCGATCCCGTCGACCAGGTAGAGGCCCCAGCCCGACGCCCGGTCGGGGAGGGGGGGCGGCGCGGGCGGCTCGAACCCCCATCCGGGATCGGCGACCTGCACCGACACCATGGTGTCGTCGACGCGGATCGAGAGCTCGATCGCGTCCCGCTCCCGGGCCGCGACCTCGGCGTGTCGGACGCTGTTCGTGACCAGCTCCGAGACCAGGAGGCGGACGCTGTCCAGGAGCTCGTCGTCCAGGATCCCGGCCAGGCGCCCAACCCACCGGCGGGCCGCTCGGGGGGCCGTGAGCTCCGGGGGGAGCCGGACGGAGAGGTCGGCCGGACGGCCTCCCCCGGTCGGGATCGTGGGTCTTCCTCTGTCGGAGGGGAACATGGCCTCGCGGCGGTACCCGGCGTCCCCGTCGCCCTTCCTCGGGCGCCGGATGGCGGGTGGGTCGACGGATGCTCTTTACAGGCAGCATGTACCCGCGGCACGAGCCGGGGAACCCCCGAAACGGACAGAACCGACAGGGGGGCGGGCGGTCAGCTCAGCCCGCGGCGATCATCTGGGCGGCCGCTTCGCGGCGGCGAGCCCTGCGCACGGCCCGGCGTTCCTCCTCCGATAGCCCGCCCCACACCCCGGCGTCCTGGCCGGTCACCAGGGACCACTCCAGGCACTCGCCGCGGACCTCGCACAGGGTGCAGATGGCCTTGGCGGCCTCGATCTGGACGGCGGCCGGTCCGGTGGTCCCCACGGGGAAGAAGAGCTCGGGGTCCTCGTCCCTGCAACGCGCCCGGTGCACCCACTCCACGGCCGGCCCCTCCCCCCGAGCCTTGTGAACACGTTCACGAGCTCCCACGGGCGAGAGCCTCGGGCAGGCGGGAGTATACTGACGGCCCTTCTCGGGACGCAATGGTCGCACCCGATTTCCCCTCCCACGACCTCCCTCTGGTGCTGGCCCACCGGGGCCTGTCGGCCCGGCACCCGGAGAACACGCTGCCCGCCTTCGCCGCGGCCATCGAGGTCGGGGCCCACGGGATAGAGCTGGACGTCCGCCTGTCCTCCGACGGCGTCCCCGTGGTGATCCACGACGCGGACGTCGCCCGGACCACCGGCGGCCGGGGGCTGGTGAACGAGCTCCCCCTCGGCGAGCTCAGGCGGCTCGATGCCTCGGGGGACGGGTCCGGCCCGGTCCGGATCCCCACCCTCCGGGAGGTGCTGGAGCTCGCCTCGGGGCGGATCGGCGTGGATCTCGAGATCAAGAACGTGCCGGGGGACCCGGCCTTCGACTCTCCCAGGGAGGCCGTGCTCGAGGCGACGCTGGGGGAGCTCGAGGCCGTGGGGTTCCCGGGGCCCGTGCTGATCTCCTCGTTCAACCCGGGGACCGTCGAGCGGAGCCGGGAGCTTTCCCCCGGGGTCCCCACCGGGCTCCTGACGCCGGCTCCGGTCGACCCCCTGGCCGCCCTCGACCACGCCGCCCGGATGGGGCACCGGTTCGTCCTCCCGGCGGCCTCGGCCCTCCTGGGCGCGGGGGCCGGCTTCGTGGAGGAGGCCCACGGCCGGGGGGTCCGGGTGGGGACCTGGACGGTGGACGACCCCGACACGCTGGCCGTCCTGTTCGGGTGGGGCGTGGACGCCGTGGCCTGCAACGACCCCGAGGTCGGGCTGGCCGTCCGCAGGGAGGTGCTGTCCGGCTGAGTCAGCCCTCCAGGCGGTCCCGGAGCGTGGCCAGTGTCCGGGCCAGGAGCCGGGACACGTGCATCTGCGAGATGCCGAGCTGCTGGGCGATCTCGCTCTGGGTCATGCCCTTGAAGAACCGGAGGTAGAGCATCCTCCGCTCGCGGGGAGGGAGCTCCTCCAGGAGGGGGGCCAGGCTGGCCCGGTACTCCAGGAGGTCGAGGGTCTCGTCCTCCTCGCCGAGCTGCTCGTGAAGCGACAGGCCCTCGTCCCCGGGGGCCGCGTCCAGCGAGACCAGGTTGTAGGCGTGCGCCGAGTCCATGGCCTCCAGGACCTCCTCCTCCGTGGTGTTGGCGGCCCCGGCGATCTCGGCGACGGTGGGCGACCGCCCGCCCTGCTGGGACAGCTCGGCCACGATCGTGCCCAGGCGGAGGTTGAGCTCCTGGAGGCGCCGGGGGATCCGCACCGCCCAGCCCTTGTCCCGGAAGTGCCGCTTGAGCTCCCCGACGATCGTGGGCGTCGCGTACGTGGAGAACTCGACCTCCCGGGCCGGGTCGAACCGGTCCACCGCCTTCACCAGCCCGATCGTGGCCACCTGGATGAGGTCGTCCAGGGGCTCCCCCCGGCCGGCGAACCGCCGGGCCAGGTACTCGACCAGGCCGAGGTGGACCTCGATCAGCTCCTGGCGGATCGCGGGATCGCCGGTGTCCCGGAGCTCCCGGAACCGCTCCTTGACGTGCTCCTTGTCGGGGATCTCCCGTGAGCCCGACCTCAACGGTCTCCCCTGGACAGGGCCACCTCGACGGACGATCCGCCCGGGGCGACGACCCGGTCGGCGATGGCCTCCAGGATCACCCGGGACCACTCCGTGAACATGTCTCGGTCGGTCCGGCGGGTCCCATCGATCGAAGCCTGCATCGTGAGGGCGTCGCCCTCCGTGCGGAAGGTGACCTCTATCGTGGTGGGCTCGACGGATACCGCCATGAGCCGGGAGCACACCTCGTCCACCGCGATGTGCAGGTCGGTGATCCGGTCGAAGGTGAAGTCCATCCGCGCGGCCAGGGCCGTCGCCGCGGCCCGTACCAGAGCGACGTGAGCCGTGTCCGCCGGGATGCGGATCGTGACCGGACCGGGCATGTCCGGCGCATCCTAGCAGCACGCCTCAGGGCGGCATGCGGCCGGCGTGTAGCATCCGCGGACGTGCGCCGGACCCGGAGGACGCCCGAGGAGCTGGCCCCCGCGTGGCGGGGGTTCCTGGCCGCGCTCGAGCCCGTTGAGCGGGCCAAGGCGGCCCTCGTGGAGGCCGTGCCAACGGCCCGGGCCCCCGGCCTCCCCCTCGCCGAGGCCCTGGTGGCGTTCGAGGAGGACCTCGCCGAGGCCGGGGGCCGGATGGCGCGATGGCGCGACGAGCGCGTCGCGCAGGAATGGGAGGCCTGCTCGGCCGGGCTGGACGAGGCCCTGGCCGGGGCGGCGCGCCTCCGCTCGGAGGGTCCGGCGCTCGGGTACGAGGCCCTGCTCGGAATCCTCGGGGAGCTGATCGGACCCCTCGACGCCTTCGAGGCCGCCGCCGAGCGGTTCCGGTCCCTGGGGGTCCGGCCGGGCCGCCGCCGGCTCCGCTGGCGCGAGCCCCACGGGGCCTGCTGAGCGCGTGGTGTAGCCTCCCGGGTCGGAGGCGAAGCCCGACCGACCGAGCCGGCGAGGAGGTTCCCGTGCCCACGATCCACCTGGAGACCGAGATCCCCGGGCCGCGGTCCGCCGCGATCCTGGCCCGCAAGGAGCGGGTCGTGGCCGACCCGTTCGACATCCACGCGCCCTTCGTGATCGACCGGGCCGAGGGCGCCGCGTTCACCGACGTCGACGGGAACACGCTGCTCGACTTCTCCGGGGGCCTGGGATGCCACATCGTGGGCTACTCCCACCCGAAGGTCGTCGAGGCGGTGCAGCGGCAGGCCGCCCGGTTCTCGCACACCGACTTCTCGGTGATCCCCTACGAGATCTACGTGGAGCTGGCCGAGCGGCTCGTGGCCGCGGTGGGCGGGGAGCGGAAGGTGGCCCTGTTCAACTCGGGGGCCGAGGCCGTGGAGAACGCGATCAAGTTCGCCAGGGCAGCCACGGGGAGGCCCGCGGTGATCGCCTTCGAGGGGGGGTTCCACGGCCGGACCCTGCTGGCGATGTCCCTGACCAGCCGGCACCGGCCGTACAAGACCGGCTTCGGGCCCTTCGCCCCGGAGGTGTACCGGGTTCCGTTCGCGTACCCGTACCGGAGCCCGGACCCGGACCGGGCCGGGGAGATCGCCCTGGGCGCCCTCGAGCGGGCCTTCACCACGGTCGTCGATCCGAGGGCCGTGGCCTGCCTGATCGTCGAGCCGATCCAGGGCGAGGGAGGGTTCGTGGTCCCGCCCCAGGGCTACCTCTCCGGGGTGGCCGAGCTGGCCCGGGAGCACGGGATCGTGGTGATCGCCGACGAGATCCAGTCCGGGTGCGGGCGGACCGGCCGGTTCCTGGCCTCGGAGCACTTCGGCCTGGACGCCGACATCGTGCTGCTGGCCAAGTCGCTGGCCTCGGGCTACCCGCTCTCCGCCGTGGTCGGGCGCCCGGAGATCATGGACGCTCCCGGCCCGTCGGCCATCGGCGGGACCTACGTTGGCAACCCCGTGGCCTGCGCGGCGGCGAACGCGGTGCTCCAGGTCATCGAGGAGGAGGGCCTGATCGAGCGGGCCGAGGTGGTCGGCAAGGCCATCCGGGCCCGCTGGGAGGAGGTGGCCCGCGAGGTCCCCGAGGTCGGCGAGGTGCGGGGGATCGGGGCCATGGTCGGCGTCGAGCTCGTCAGGGATCGGAGCACGAGGGAGCCCTACGCCGAGATGGTCGGCGCGGTGATGCGCGAGACGCAGCGCCGCGGCGTGGTCACGGTGTCTTGCGGCATGTACCACAACGTGCTCCGCCACCTGGTCCCGCTGGTGATCACGGACGAGCAGCTCGACGAGGGTCTCGACGTGCTGGCCGAGGCCGCCTTGGCCGCCCGGGGCCACCCCGCCCCGGTCCGGCAGACCGAGGGGGAGTAGGGCTCGCCCCTCCGGCTACCCTCCGCCCGTCTCGGTGGGCGTCGGCGTGGGCGTGGGGCTCGGCTCGGGGGGCGCCTCTATCGTGAGCGGGAGGGTGGCCGATAGCGCCGTGGCCCCCGAGGGCGCCGTGGCCCGGATCACCACCGAGTACTCGCCGGGAGGCGCCCACGTCCCCTGTCCCCGTCCCGCCCACGTGAGGGAGAGGTCGACGGCCTTGCGGCGGAGGGCGCGGAAGATCGAGCCGTCCGGGGCGAGGATCTCGACGCGCCAGGTCAGGCTCCCGCCCGATCCCGTGGCCGTGACGGTGATCGATCCCTCGGCGGGCAGGAAGGACCCGGGAGAGACCTTCGGCCGGTAGAGCTTGGGGAGGCCCATCGCAACCACGTCGGTCCTGATGGCCGGGAGCCGGTTCCAGAGGTCGTCGCCGGGGCAGTTCGTGTACCCGGTCCGCCGGTGCCCGGAGATGACGTTCAGGGTCACCGCGGTCCCCGCCGGGTAGCGGTTGTGGTCCCCGCCCCCCGAGATCATCGTGGCCCACCCCTTGGGCGGGAGGTGGGCGACGTCCAGCCGCCAGGCCAGCAGCTTCTTCAGGGACGACAGGGTGGCCGCGGGGACCGAGGTCTCCGAGTAGTTCCCCATGGCCGCCACGGCGAAGCTCCCCGTGTTGAACCCCTGCGTGGCTCCGGGGACGGTGGGCCTGGCCGCGCCGCCCCGCCTGCCGATGAACACCGTCCCGAACCGGTCGATCAGGAAGTTGTAGGCGATGTCGCACCACCCCTGGATCTGGGTGTGGAAGTAGAGGATCCCCCGGAGGATGTCGTCGGACCGGGAGGCGTCGTAGTCGTTCGTGCCGGCCGTGTGGTGGACGAAGCCCATCTTGACCGCGGGGGCGTAGTAGGGATCGCAGTTGCGCAGCGACTCGTCGGCTCCCCACTTCCACCGGGGGACCATGGCCGGCTGCACCGTCATGGCCTCGGCGGGAGCCGTTCCCAGGGCCGACCCGAGGAACCCGCCCACGGCCCCCAGGAAGCCGGAGTCCGCGGAGCCCGGCCCGTCGGCGGTCCCCGACGTGTTCAGGAACACGGCCTCCACGCCCCGGATCGCCGTGCCCGGCGGGAGGAGCAGGGAGAAGCCCATGCACCGGCTCCCGCCGGTCCACAGGAACGAGGTCGTCCTCCGGCCCCGGTCGGCCTCGGGGGTGCCGGGGTCGGGCGCGTGGTCGCCCATGACCTCCGTCTCGACCGGGGAGCCGAGCCGGCCGGCGTCCCCGCCCCACCGGACGGTGACGTCGACGTCGTGCCCGGCCGGCTGCTCCCAGGTGAGCCCCACGCCGGTGGACCAGATGTCGCCGCACACCACGGACTCGGGGGTCCGGACCTCGGCCCGGGCCCGGATCGTGCCGTCGCCCGAGAGGGCCAGGCCGGCCACGGGGGCGGCGGTCGAGCCCGTCCCCCCGGCCACCGTCCCCGCGTCGACGGGAACCCGGCGGGCCACGGTCTGGGGCACCGCCTCCCCCCGGCGGCCCGGGACCCAGCCGGCCACGGACAGGAGCACGGCCATGAGGAGCACTGCGGCCAGCCGCCTGCGATGGGGGAAGCCAAGGGGCCTTGCCGTCAAGTCGGTCCTCCGGTCGGTCGCGTGCGAGCCCGCTCGGCAGCCGCTCCGGGGACGCCGAGCCCGTTCCCGATCATCCTCGACGGGAGCTCGAGCGGCCTTGAGACGTTCGATCCCCCTTCCGTACGGATCGGGAAGTTCGTACCCTACAGCCAGGCGGGCGGCCCGGGAACCACCCGGGGACCGGCGCTCGCCGTGACGGGGGATGGAGCGCGGTCGGTGGACCGCGGCTCCGGCCGGCCGACAGGGGGGATCCGATGGAGAGCAAGGCTCGCGCCCGCCGAAGGACCAAGCAAGCGCCGGACCCGTTCGGGTTCGACGCTCCCGGCGAGCGGCGGCCCTCCGCGGCCGGCGCCGCCGTGGAGCTGGCCTCGCTGTACGGGGACGAGTTCCCGGTCCCCGAGCGCGCCGGCTCTGCCCGTTCCGAGCTCCCCGTCCCGCCCCGGCCGGGCTCCGGGGCCGAGTGGGTGGAGCAGGTGGACGGGTCGATCCGGGAGCTGCTCGGCCGGATCGACGAGCTGTCCGTGTCGCTCCGGGGGCTGGCCGAGCGGCTGGCCCGGATCGAGGCCCACGGCCGGGTCACCCAGGAGCTCTCCCGGACGGTGGGGGAGACTCTCCAGGAGCTGCTCAGGGCTCGCTCCGAGCGCGGCGCGACGGCGGGGGGGCAGGCCCCGGGCTGAGGCGCCCTCGGCCGCCCCGCACTACGATTCGCGTGACCCTCTTGCCCAAGGAGGCTCCACGCCCATGACGACCCGCGTGACCAGGCCGAGGAGGTCGTGCCTCTCGGTGCCCGGCTCCTCCCCGAAGATGCTGGCCAAGGCGCCCGGGCTGCCCGCGGACGAGGTGTTCATGGACCTCGAGGACTCCGTGGCCCCGGCCGCGAAGGAGGAGGCCAGGGGGAACATCGTCCAGGCCCTCAAGGAGGGCGACTGGACCGGCAAGACCGTCGTGGTCCGGGTGAACGGGGTCTACACCAGGTGGTGCTACCGCGACGTGATCGAGGTCGTGGAGGCGGCCGGCGACCTCCTGGACTGCATCATGATCCCCAAGGTCGAGCTCGCCTCGGACGTGACGTTCGTGGCCGAGCTCCTCCGCCAGATCGAGGAGACGATCGGGCTCGACCGGCGGATCGGGATCGAGGCCCAGATCGAGACGGCCACCGGGCTCACCAACATCGACGAGATCGCGAACGCCAGCGACCGGACCGAGACGCTGATCTTCGGCCCGGCCGACATGAGCGCATCGCTGGGGCTGCCGGCGCTCACCGCCGGCCTCCCCATGCCCGGGTACCCCGGCGACCACTGGCACGGTGTGCTCTCGCGGATCCTGATCGCGGCCCGGAACGCGGGGCTCCAGGCCATCGACGGCCCGTACCTCGTCATCAAGGACCTGGACGGGTTCCGGGAGATGGCCCTGCGGAGCCGGGCCCTTGGCTACGACGGGAAGTGGGCCCTGCACCCCGGTCAGATCGACGTCCTGAACGAGGTCTTCGCGCCGACCCAGGAGGAGTACGACAAGGCCGAGGCGATCCTCGAGGCATACCGGAAGGCCACGGAGGAACAGATGATGGGCGCCGTGATGTTCGGGAACGAGATGATCGACGAGGCCAGCCGGAAGATGGCCGAGCAGCTAGCCGCCAGGGGCCGGGCCGCCGGGATGTCCCGGCAGCGGACGCTTGCCGACTTCGCCGAGGGCGGAGGTGGTGAGGGATGACCGTCGCCGGGGACCTGACCGAGCTGACCGAGGACCAGCGGGCCATCGTCGACGCCGTCCGGGAGTTCGTCGAGCAGGAGGTGTTCCCGGTCGCCGAGGACCTCGAGCACCGCGACGAGTACCCCGACAAGATCGTGGAGCAGCTCAAGGAGATGGGCCTGTTCGGCCTGACCATCCCCGAGGAGCACGGGGGCGCGGGGATGGACCTCATGACCTACGCGCTCGTGGTCACGGAGCTGTCCCGGGGGTGGATGTCGCTCTCCGGGATCATGAACACCCACTTCATGGGGGCCTACCTGCTCAAGAAGCACGGGACCGACGAGCAGAAGGGGAGGTTCCTCCCGAAGATGGCCACGGGGGAGGTCCGGGCCGCGCTGTCGATGTCGGAGCCCGGCGCGGGGTCGGACGTGCAGGCCATCAAGTGCCGGGCCATCCGGGACGGCGACGACTACGTCGTGGACGGCACGAAGATGTGGGTCACGAACGGGCTCCGCTCCGGGCTCGTGTTCCTGCTGGCCAAGACCGACCCGGAGGCCAGCCCTCCGCACAAGGGGATCTCGCTGCTCGTGGTGGAGAAGGAGCCGGGGGCGGAGAGGTTCGAGGGGATCACCGTTCCGCCCAACATCCCGAAGATGGGCTACAAGGGCGTGGAGACCACCGAGCTCGTCTTCGAGCAGCACCGCGTGCGGGCGGCGAACCTGCTGGGCGGGGAGGAGGGCCGCGGTTTCCACCAGGTCATGGACGGGATCGAGGTCGGCCGGGTCAACGTGGCCGCCCGGGCCGTGGGCCTGGCCACCAGGGCCTTCGAGGAGGCCATCGCCTACTCCCAGCAGCGGGAGGCCTTCGGGAAGCCGATCGCCCGGCACCAGGCCATCCAGTTCATGCTGGCCGACATGGGGACCAAGCTCGAGGCGGCCAAGCTGATGCTCCTGCACGCGGCCAGGAAGAAGTCGGCCGGCGAGCGGAGCGACCTGGAGGCCGGGATGGCCAAGCTGTTCTGCACCGAGGCCTGCCACCAGATCGTCACCGACGCGCTCCGGGTGCACGGCGGGTACGGCTACTCGGCCGAGTACACCATCGAGCGCCTGTACCGCGACGCGCCGTTCCTGCTGATCGGCGAGGGCACGAGCGAGATACAGAAGATGGTCGTCGGCCGCCAGCTCCTCGAGCGCCACAAGGTCCCGAAGTAGTCTGGCTCAGACTAGTAGCGCTGGCAGGAGGGGTCGATGGGTGAGGCGAGGGCGTTCGGGAGGTACCTGGAGGACTTCGAGGTCGGCGACGTCTACAGGCACTGGCCGGGGAAGACGATCACCGAGTACGACGACCACCTGTTCTGCATGATCACGATGAACCACCATCCCCTCCACACGAACGCGCACTTCGCCGCGGAGACCACGCAGTTCGGGAAGAACGTGGTGGTGGGGAACCTCGTGTACTCGCTGGCCCTGGGGATGAGCGTGCCCGACGTCTCGGGCAAGGCCATCGCCAACCTGGAGGTCGAGACGCTCCAGCACCGCAGGCCGATGTTCCACGGGGACACCCTGTACGCGGAGACCAAGGTGCTCGACGTCAAGGAGTCGTCGTCGAAGCCCGACCGGGGCGTGGTCACCGTGGAGACGCGGGGCTACAACCAGCACGGCGACGAGGTCCTGTACTTCCGGCGGAAGGTCCTGGTCCCGAATCGGGGGACCGTGCCCGAGC
>JACQTL010000361.1 GCA_016210805.1 Actinomycetota bacterium
GCCGGGGACCTGGAGGCCGCCGGCGTCCCGGAGGGGACCGAGCGGCTCCTCCTGCGCACGGCGAACTCCGACATCTGGCGGAGGGCCGGCCAGGGGTTCCCGGAGAGGTTCGCCTGCCTGACCCCCGGCTCGGCCGGATGGGTCCTGGAACGAGGGATCCGCCTGGTCGGCGTGGACTTCCTCTCCGTGGAGGCCAGGGGGACCGAGGGCCACCCGGTGCACCACATGCTCCTCGAGCGGGGGGTGGCCATCGTCGAGGGCCTGGACCTCTCCGCCGTCGACCCCGGCCCGTACGTCCTGGCCTGCCTCCCGCTCCGGATCGCGGACGGGGACGGCGGGCCGGCCCGAGCGGTCCTTTACCCCCCATCGCAGGAGGGGTTGGTCCGATGAAGGCCGTGGCCGTGTTCCCGGGGAAGCCCAACAGCGCGCACCTCGCCGAGCTCCCGGAGCCGTCGCTCGACGACGTCGCCGGCGGCCGGGGGGTGCTGGTCCGGGTGGTCCGGGTGGGGCTCGACGGCACCGACCGGGAGATCGACGCCGGCCAGTACGGGGCCGCGCCCGAGGGTGAGGACTTCCTGGTCCTGGGCCACGAGGGCTTCGGCATCGTCGAGGCGGCCGGCCCGGCGGTCCGGGGGATCCTGCCCGGCGACCACGTCGTGTCCAGGGTCCGGCGGGCCGGCTCCGGGTTCTACGACCGTCTGGACATGCCCGACCTCACCACCGAGGACACCTACCTGGAGCACGGCATCAGCCGGGTCCACGGGTTCCTGACCGAGCGGTACGTGGAGGACGCCCGGTACCTCACGATCGTCCCCGAGGGGCTCCGCGAGGTCGGCGTCCTGCTCGAGCCGACCAGCGTGGTGGAGAAGGGGATCGCCCAGGCCTTCGAGATCCAGCGTCGCCTGAAGGTGTGGCGGCCGGAGCGGGCCGCCGTGCTCGGCGTCGGGACGATCGGGCTCCTGGCGGCCATGGCCCTGCGGAACCGCGGCCTCGAGGTGACGGCCTTCGGGCTCGAGGAGCCGCCGTTCCTCAACTCCGAGCTGGTGGAGGCGCTGGGGGCGAGCTACGTGAGCACGGGCCGGACCTCCCTGGAGGACGCCGCCCGGGAGCTCGGCCGGGCCGACCTCGTCTTCGAGGCCACCGGCTTCTCCCCCATCGTGTTCGACGCGGCGGTGTACCTCCTCGGCAAGAACGGGGTCATGGTCCTGTCGTCCGTGACGGGGGGCGAGCGGCGGGTGGATGTCGGGTCCGACCGCTTCAACCTCGACCTGGTGCTCGGGAACAAGGTCCTCGTCGGGACGGTGAACGCGAACGGGGAGCACTTCGAGGCCGGGGTCCGCGACCTGGCCGTGGCCGAGGCCAGGTTCCCGGGCTGGCTCTCCCGCCTGCTCACCCACCCGGTCCGGGGGCTGGAGGCCTACCAGGAGGCCCTCGGTCTGCTGGGGGCGCCCGGGGCCATCAAGGTCTACGTGGAGGTCTCCCCGGAGGGGTAGGGTCAGGCCGTCCGCTCCGCCGACACCTCGTGCACGGGCCGGCCGTGCTGCTCGAAGGCGGTCACGTTGGCGAGGGTCGTCTCCGCGATGCTCGCCACGGCCTCCGCCGTGAAGAAGGCCTGGTGCCCCGTGATCAGCACGTTGGGGAAGGTCAGGAGCCGGGCGAACACGTCGTCGCGGATCACCTCCTGGGACAGGTCCTCGAAGAAGAGGTCGGCCTCCTCCTCGTAGACGTCGAGGCCCAGGTACCCGATCCGGCCGGACTTGAGGCCCTCGATCACGGCCACGGTGTCCACCAGGGCCCCCCGGCTCGTGTTCACCAGCATCACCCCGGGCTTCATCAGCGACACGGCCCGGGCATCGATCAGGTGGTGGGTCTCGGGGGTCAGGGGGGCGTGGAGGGCCACGACGTCCGACCCGGCCAGGAGCTCGTCCAGGGGGACGTACCGGGCCCCCAGCGCGACGACCTCGTCGTTCGGGTGGGGGTCGTGCGCCACGAGCCGGCAGCCGAAGCCGGCCATGATCCGCGCGAACACCGTCCCGATCTTCCCGGTCCCCACGATCCCGACGGTGCGGTGCACCAGGTCGAACCCGAGCAGCCCGTCGAGCGAGAAGTTCCCCTCCCGGACCCGGGCGTGCGCCCGGTGGGTCCTGCGGTTCAGGGCCAGGATCAGGGCCACGGCGTGCTCGGCCACGGCGTGGGGCGAGTAGGCGGGCACCCGGGCCACCGCGATCCCCAGGTTCAGGGCCGCGGCCAGGTCGACGTGGTTGAACCCGGCCGAGCGCAGGGCCACCAGCCGGGTCCCCCCGGCGGCCAGGGCGGCGAGCACCTCCGCGTCCAGGCGGTCGTTCACGAACGCGCAGATCGCCGGGAAGCCGGAGGCCAGGGGGGCCGTCTCCACGGCCAGCCGGGGCTCCAGGAACACCAGCTCGTGCCCGTGCCGGGCGTTGGCCTCCTCCAGGGACGCCCGGTCGTGGGCGTGGGTCGAGAAGACGGCGACCTTCACGGACCCAAAGCTATCGGAGGAAGCAGCCCCCGACGAGCGCGTCAGGCGCGGGCCCTGACCAGGTACGGGCTGTCGGCGAGGTTGCGGACGCCGTCGGGGACGTTCTCGCCGAAGTAGTCGTCGTGCCCGGGGTCGAGGGCCGAGGGGTACCAGGCCCCCGGCCCGTTGAACATGATGTCGGTGCTCGGACCGGTGACGTGGTGCTGGTCGTTGGCATGGGGGGCGTCCTCGTCGACGAACCCGGCCGCGTGCAGGATCTCGTGGAGGATCAGGAACTCCATGTACCCGGCCGGGCTCGTGGCCGACGGGGCGAACCGCCCGAAGCTGCACGACCGGCCGTCGATGGCGATCCCGTGGAGGAAGGCGATGGCCAGGCCCCCTCCTCCCCGACCGCAGTCCTTCACGCTCGAGCCGTCGTAGTAGACGGCGTAGATCTTGTTCGAGTCCCTGAGGCCCATCTGGGCGAGCATCCCGCGGATCCGGAGGTAGACGCGCCTCCCCTCGTGGCCCACCCCGGCGTCCTTGCGGGTGAGCCGCACGAACGTGACGTCTACCTCGCCCCGGTACGTGTCCAGGCGGAGCACCCGTCCCCCCGTCTGCCGCGAGAGCCAGGCCTGCATCGAGCCCAGGCTCCTCTCGAGCTCGCCGGACAGGTCCAGGACCCGGTCCGCCCCGTCCCTGGGAACGGCGTACACGACGTGGACCTGCTGTCCCCGGCGGTCGTCCACCCGGTCGGTGGTGGCCCTGCGGACCACCTCCACCTCCACCCGGGCGACGCGGCCCTCCACCCGGACCTCCACGGAGGTCCTCCCCTCGGCCCGGGCCGTCACCGTGCCGTCGGTCCGCACCCCGATGACGTCGCCGTCGAGCGTCGACCACCTCTCCTGCCGGCCGTGCAACACGATCCCCTCGGGACCCTGGACGGTGGCGTGCAGCACCGTCCGCTCGCCGACGCCGAGCCGAAGCTTCCGGGCATCCACCTCCACGCGCCGGACGGGCGATCGGACGAACTCGAGGCCTACCGCGCCCACGGCGTGGGGAGCCGTCGCCGTGACGGTCACCCGGCCCGCCTCGAGGGGGGTCAGTCGTCCCGTGTCCGTCAGCGTCCCCAGCTCCGGGTCCGACAGCGACCAGGTGACCGGGACCGGGGCCGACTCGCCGGACGGCTCGAACACGAGCGCCGACAGCTGGATCGTCTCCCCCACCTCCACCCGGTCCACGCTGTGGACGACGTGGAGCGTGCGGGCCGGGCCCCGGTCGCCGAGGGGAGGACCCGCCCGGCGGTGCGCGACGGGGGCGCTGGACGGCGCCGCGGTGCACGCGCCGGCCAGGACCGCGCACAGCACCGCCCACCACCACCACCTCGAGAACCTCACGCTCCACCCCTTTACCGGCCCGGCCGGCTCGTCAGGCTAGCCGGGCGATGCGCGGAGAGACAAGGGCGAACCGGAACCCCGGTCAAGCCCGGGGCCAGGGGGTTTGGCGCCGGCCGGCATCCCGGGGCTATCCTCGCCGGGCGAGTCGGGCTCGATGCCGCGCGAGCGGGGGGGGCGTGATGGGGAAAGGTGGTGGGCCCAGGCGGAGGGTCGTGCGCGCGGTCACGGCGGCGATCCTGGCGGGCACCCTCCTGGTCGGCAGCGCCGGGTCGGCGGCGGCCCAGCCCCCGTACATGGAGATCGAGGTGCTGGAGTCCGGGGTCGCGCCGGACGGGCGCCCCTGGTTCCGCATCACGTTCGTCGAGGCCTTCCCCCCTCCCGAGGACGTGTTCTCCTGGTTCCTCACGATGTTCCTGGGGGTCTCCGCCACCGAGGAGGAGTTCTTCTACCTGCTCCAGCGGCACGCTGGGGAGCCCTCGGAGCAGCTCTCCGGGCCCGAGGGCCCGGGAGGTGACGTCGAGGACATCGTCCTTCCCGACGGGACCCTCCTGCTGATCTTCCCGTTCCAGGCCCAGCCCGGGGACCCGTTCTTCATCGAGTCCGGCGAGCTCGTCTCGGAGGGCGGGGAGCGGACGGTCTTCACCCAAGGCTCGTCCGACCAGCCCCTGGAGGTCGGCGAGGCGACCGCGGACCCGCTCGAGCTGTTCACGAGCCCCTCCCCCTCGCCGTCCCCCGAGGAGACGTCGCCCTCGCCGTCGCCGGTGGAGAGCCCGGGGACGACGACCGAGGGGGCGACCGCGGCCCCGTCGCCGGCCGCCGGCGAGGAGGGCGGGGGCGGGGCGCTTGTGTGGATCCTCCTCGCGATCGTGGGAGGCGTGGTGGTGGTCGTCGGTGTCGTGGTGATCCGCCGCCGGGGCGGGCCGGGGGCCGGGGACGCGCCCGGGCACCCCGGGTACGACGACCTGGTGCATCCCGGCGGCGAGGGGTACACGTACCCGGACGGCCCTCCGGACCTGTCGGGGTCATGACCGGGGGGGCCTCGTCCCCCCGCGATGAGCTCGAGCGCCTGGCCGGGCTCGTCGACCGCCACCGGAGGGTCGTGGACCGGGGACTCACCCTGCCGGCCGCGTGGCGTGGCCCGGTCCGCCGGGAGCTGGCCGGGGGGCCGGCTCCGGAGGAGCGCAGGCTGGTCGCCGCGGCCTTCGACCGGGCGGTCCCCCGGGCGGCGGCCGGCCGGGTACCGGACCTTCGGTGGCTCTTGGAGATGCACGCCGGCATCGTCCCCGGGGGCGGGGCCTTCCGGACGCGGCCGGCCCGCGCTTCGTCGTCCGGGGAGCCGGACCCGGGGGCGCCCCCGGAGGAGATCCGGGAGCTGGTGGACGGGGCGCTGAACCGGGCCCGGGACCCCGGGGACCCCTCTGCCGCCCTCCGCCTCCAGCTCGAGCTCACGCTGCTCCGCCCGTTCGACCGCGGGAGCGGGCGGACCGCTCGACTGGCGGCGTCCTGCGTGCTCGCCGGGGCGGGGTTCCGCTCCACGCTGTTCACCGGCGTGGAGCAGCACTCCAGCTTCGCGCCGCAGGTATACGTCCGGGCCCTGCGTGACGTCGCGGGCTCCGGCGAGGTCGACGCCTGGCTCCTGTACGCCCTCCGGGCCATGGCCGACCGGAGCGCCCTGGCCACCTGGTACCTGGAGCGGGGCGGTCTCCCGCGGCGCCGGCTGGCCCGGTGGGAGCGGGACCATCCCCGGGAAGCGGCGGCCCTGGCCGCGCAGCTCGATCGGATCCGGGCGGAGGAGGAGGACGACCGGGCCCGGCGACGGGTGGGCCGGCCTCCCGGCGCGGGCGGGCCGAGGCGGGGGCCGGTGCCCCGGGGGCCGGTCGAGGGCCACTCCCCCACCGTCGACGATCCCGTCCTGGCCCCGGCGGCGAGCGTGATCGTCCCGGCGTTCGACGACGCGGACACGATCGCCGCCTGCCTGCGGGGGCTCCGCGCCCAGGACCTCGACGAGCCCTTCGAGGTGGTCGTGGTGTCCTCCGGCCCCGACGCGACGCCGCACATCGTGCGGAGGGGGTTCCCGGAGGTCCGGGCCTTCCACTCCGAGGAGCGCCTGGGGCCGGGCGCGGCCCGGAACGCGGGGGTGGCTCGGTCCCGCGGGGAGGTGGTCGCCTTCCTGGCCGCCGACTGCGTCCCGGAGCCTGCCTGGCTGAGGCGGAGGGTCGAGGCTCATCGCGCCGGGCACGCCCTGGTCGGGGGGTTCGTGGACCGGGGCGAGGACGACACCCTCGCCGGCCGGGCCCAGTGGCTGGCCAAGTTCTGGGCCATGCTGCCCCACGAAGGTAGGCCGCCCCGCGTGGGCCGGGGCCCGCTCTTCCATCTCTCCTACCGGCGAGACGTCCTCGACCGCCACGGGCCCTTCCCGGAGGAGCACCTGGTCGGCGAGGACACCCTGTACAACCTGGCCCTGGTCGAGGCGGGCGAGCGGGTGCTGTACGACCCCGCGATCCGCGTGCGACACCTCTCCGACCGGACGACCGCCGCGGTGCTCGGCGGGCAGCGGGAGCAGGGCGCCGCGGCGGGAGCCCTCTGCCGGCGGGAGCCGGACGTGGCCGCCTTCTTCCGGCCCTGGGTCCGTGGCTCCCCGCTGCTGGCCCCGCGCATCGCCGTCCGGGCGCTGGCCGCCGTGGCGCGGTACCGGCCGGGGGAGCTCCTCCGCTCTCTCGTCGCGTTCCCCCTCCTGGTCCGGGCGGTCGCGGCGAGGAGGAGGGCCTTCCGGCGGGCCTACCTGGGCCCCGGCGAGCCGCCGCCGTCACATGCGGGCGGAGGCTCGGTCCGGGCGGTCCGGCCCGCCGCGGCGGGGTCCAGGCCCCTGGTGACCGCCGTGGTCGCCGCGTTCGACGAGGAGGACCTCATCGCCCGGTGCCTGGACTCGCTGCTCGCCCAGCGGGTCGACCGGCTGGAGGTCGTGGTCGTGGACGACGGCTCGCGGGACCGGACCGCCGAGATCGCCGAGAGCCGGGGGGTCCGGGTGATCCGGCTGGAGCACGGCGGTCCGGCCCGGGCCCGGAACGCCGGCGCGGCGGCGGCCTCCGGGGAGGTGCTGGCCTTCGTGGACGCCGACCTGGAGCTGGACGCCGACTGCCTCCGCCGCCTGGCCCGGCCCATCCTGGGAGGCAGGGCCCTGGGGACGTTCACGAAGGAGATGTGGGTGGCCAACCCCGAGCTCCCCTGGGCGGCCTGCTGGACTCTCAACCGCGGGTTCCCGGAGGGGCACGTCTTCCCGCCGGGGTTCCCGGATCGCTGGTCGAACTTCCGGGCCGTGGGGAGGGAGGCCTTCATGGCGGTGGGCGGGTACGAGGACGTGGGGTACGGGGAGGACATGACCCTCGCCCCCAAGCTCGGCGTCCCGGCAGTGGCCGTCCCCGGTGCGGTGATGTGGCACCACAACCCCAGCACGCTCGGGGAGGTGTGGGAGAACGCGGTGTGGATCGGCCGCGGCGTGCGGATCCGGGAGCTCGACCGCGTGTGGACGAGGTACGCGCCGTGGCGCTCGGTGGCCCGTGGGGTGTCGGTGGCCCGCCGCGAGAGGAAGCCGAGGTTCGTCCCGTTCAAGGTCGTGTTCGACGCCGGCATCCTGGTCGGCTACGCGGCCTCCCACCTCCGCCCCGCCCGCCACTGGAAGTGAACCGGCGTCGACCCCTAGTCCGGGCGCCACTCGACCGCGGCCACACCCACCGGTCCGGGGATCCCTTTCAGGTCCACCTCACGGGCGGCCGAGGCCGTGAACCGGTCCCCTGCCTCGGCCACCGTCTCGACGCTCGCCAGGATCTCGCCCCCCTCGGCCAGAGCGGCGATTCGGGCGGCCTTGTGGACCTCCGACCCCCCGTAGTCCTGGCCCCGGCGCGTGGCCTCGGCCGCGTGGACGCCGATCCGGACCTGCGGCGAGAACCCGTGGGCCCGGCGGTGCTCGGCCAGGGCCCGCTGTATCGCCACCGCGCAGGTGATGGCCGAGCGGGGATCGGGGAACGCCACGAAGAACCCGTCGCCCGTGTGGTGGGCCACCTCCCCTCCGTGCGTCGCGAAGAGCGACCGGAGGGTCTGGTCGTGCCAGGACAGGAGGTCCTCCCAGGCCTCGTCTCCGATGACCCCCACCAGGTCGGTGGACCTCACGATGTCGGTGAACATGAACGCGCGCCGGACCCGCTCCTGGCCGCCGGCGCCCGCGCCGAGCTCGCCGAGCAGCTCCCCGGCCCATGCCGCGGCGGGCCCGGCGCCCAGCCGCTCGAAGGCCGATCTCGCGGCCCGGAGCTCGAGGCGTGCGGCGTCCTCGTCTCCGATGGCCAGGTACGCCTTCCCCAGCAGGACCCGGACCTCCGCCGCCTCGTAGGGGGCCTCGACCTCCTGCCACGTCGCCCGGGCCCGCTTCAGCTCGGGCAGGGCTCCGGCGGGGTCGCCCTCCGCCAGGCTGACCGCCCCGCGCACGCAGGCCGCCATGGCCCGCAGCGAGGCCGCGTGGTTCCGGCCCACGATGGAGTCGAGCTCGTCCGACGCGGCGGCGGCGGTCTCCACGTCACCCGCGGCCAGGGCGATCTCGGCCTGGGCGGCCAGCACCCTGACGCGAGCGCAGCGGTCCTCTCCCGCCGCGGCCAGGGCCTGGCGGATCCCGGCGGCCGCCGCCTCGACCTTCCCCTGGGCCAGCCGGAGGAGCGACAGGCCGGGCTGGGGGTCGAGGCCGAAGTCGTGGGCCCGCGCGTAGGCCTCCTCGGCGGCGGCCAGGTCCCCCATCCGCCGCCGGACCTCGCCGATCTGGTAGTTGGCCGGGCCCAGCCCCGAGTAGAAGTTGAACCGCGGGAGCTCCTCGCAGGCCAGCCGGGCCTGCTCCTCTGCCTGGGAGTACGAGCCGCGCAGCCGCATCAGCTCGGCCTGGTGGACCCGACAGACCCCCGGGAACGCCGGGATCGAGTGGCGCTCGCACCACCTGAGGGTGGCGTGGGTCCACTCCGCCGCCCGCCCGTAGTCCCCGAGCTTCGAGCAGACCCCGATCATCCCGCAGTACACGTAGCCCGCCGCCTCGGGACCGAGCTCCCCTCCCACCACGGAGACCATGGCCTCGTCCAGCATGGCCAGCCCCTCCGCCGTCCTCCCCAGGAGGCAGAGGCTGTGGCCCTTGTCGTGGAGGCTCATCCCGTGGAGCTCGCGATCCCCGGTCCGCTCGGCGATCTCCAGCGCCTCGTCGTAGTGCGCCATGGCGCCCTCGAAGTCCCCCTCGGTGACCCAGACGACGAGCCCCCACATCCAGGCCAGCCAGCCGTGGACCACCGAGTCGGGATGATCCTCCCCGAGCCGCTCCGCACGGGTCGCCCATCCGCCGGCCTGGGACATGGCCATCCGCATGCCGTTCTGCTCGGCCAGGCGGAAGGCCATCATCGCCGCCGAGGCCCCGTCCCCCTCGTCGAGGTGTGCCCGATAGGCGCGCTCCAGGAGCTCGATCGTCTGGTCCGGGCGACCGGTCCACCACGCCGCGCGGGCCAGCAGCTCCAGCCCGTCCGCCGGGAGGGACCCGCTCCGATCCGCCTCGGTGAGGGCGTCGTAGGCCTCGTCCCAAGCGTGGCGCTCCAGCGCCTCGCGTCCGGCTCGCAGGGCGTCGTCTGCTACGCGGGTCACCCCCCGATGGTAAGCACTCATCCCGGAGCCCGCTCGAGGGTTCCCCTCCGGAGGGGCGCCGGGCGCGCCCCCCTACAATGGTCGAGAGCGCCGGTAGCTCAGGTGGACAGAGCGGCTGCCTTCTAAGCAGCGGGTCGGAGGTTCGAGTCCTCCCCGGCGCACTGACAAAGGGGACGACATGCAATCTGAGAGCGTGGATTCCCAGGAGGTCCTCAGGCGGTCCTGGTCGCGGCGGGGAGAGATCGTGGAGCCAAGCTCGTCACGATCTCTGGCGGACTTGGACGGTGGCGACAGGCCTCAAGCGCCGGCAGGCAAGCCGCGAGCCCCAGGACAGCTAGGGTCGAAGCGAACGTCTGGCGATCACGGATGAGCACGGCTCTCGCGATGATTGACCGCCCCCGTTCGACGAAGACGATGTGGCCGACGCTGCCGTGGATCGTCACCGCCGCCCTCGGCTGCTACACCGCAGGCGAGGTGATGCGGTGCCGGCAACGCGCACCCAGTGTCTCGGGGCGACGCCGAGTCCGCTGACCCAAGTGGACCCCGAGTGGTGTCACCGGGATACGCTGGCGATGGTCAGGTTGGTCGGTACTAAGGAACGCCTGGCCGAGTTGCTCCATGATGCGGCCCCATCGGGCTAGCGAGCCCGATGGGGCTACCTTCTCGGCTCGTACCGAATCGCCACCGCCCCCGAGCCGAGCTCCAGCCGGCTCACGAGCTTCAAGTCGACATGCTTCGATAGCCCCGCGAACAACGTCGGCCC
>JACQTL010000351.1 GCA_016210805.1 Actinomycetota bacterium
CCTTCGCGCTCACCGAGGCGGGCGCCGGGTCGGATGTGGCGGCCCTGGCCACCACGGCCCGCCGGGACGGGGATTCGTGCGTCGTGTCGGGCACCAAGATGTCTCATCACGAACGGGGGGATCGCGGACTTCTACACCGTGTGGGCCACCGTGGACCGGGAGGCCGGGTACCAGGGCATCGTGGGGTTCGTCGTGGACGCCGCCACCCCCGGCATCTCCCAGGGCCAGAAGCTCAGGAAGCACGGGATCCGGTCCTCCCACACCGCCGAGGTAGTGCTGTCGGACGTCGTCGTCCCCGTGGAGAACCGGATCGGCGACGAGGGGCAGGGCTTCTACGTCATCATGCAGACCCTCGACCACTCCCGCGCCGGCGTCGCCGCCGGCGCCGTCGGGGTGGCCCGGGCGGCGTTCGAGGAAGCGCTGCGGTACGCCAGGGAGCGAAAGGCGTTCCGCAAGCCCCTCATCGCCCACCAGGCGATCTCGTTCCTGCTGGCCGACATGGCCACCCGGATCCTGGCCGGCCGGCAGCTCTATCTGTACGCGGCCTGGAAGGCCTCGGTCGGCCAGCCGAGCTCTCTCGAGTCGTCGATCGCCAAGGTCTTCACCGGCGACATGGCCGTCCAGGTGGCATCCGACGCGATGCAGATCCTGGGCGGGTACGGGTACATGCGGGAGTTCCCGGTGGAGCGGTACCTGCGGGACGCCAGGATCATGCAGATCTACGAGGGGACCTCGCAGATCCAGCGGGTCGTGATCGCCGGCAACCTCATGGGGGCGGACTCGATCTGAGGCTCAGGCTGCCTCGCGCTCGATCACCAGGGCGACCCCCTGGCCCGAACCGACGCAGATCCCGACGCAGCCGTATCGCGCCCCCCGCTCGGCCAGCTCGTGGGCCAGCGTGAGCACGCATCGCGTGCCGGAGTCTCCGAACGGGTGGCCCAGGGCCACCGCCCCCCCGTTCGGGTTGAGCTTCTCGTCGGGGATGGGGAACTCGCGCAGCACGGCGAGCACCTGGGCCGCGAAGGCCTCGTGGACCTCGAACACGTCGATGTCCTCCGGCCCGAGGCCGGCCCTCTCGATCGCCCTGGGCATGGCGTGGGCCGGCGCGATCCCCATGATGGTCGGGTCGATGCCGACGGCCGCCGAGGAGACCACGCGGGCCAGGGGCCGGATCCCCAGCTCGACGGCACGGGCCCGGCTGGCCAGGACCACCGCGCTCGCTCCGTCCGAGAGCTGGCTGGAGTTCCCGGCGGTCATGAGCGGGGTGGCCGGCTGGGGAGGCAGCGCGGCGAGCTTCTCCGGGGTGGTGTCGTCGCGGATGCCCTCGTCGTGCTCGATCGTCCGGGGCGGCCGGCCGCGGCTCCCGGGGATCTCCACCGGGACGATCTCCCTGGCCAGGCGGCCGGAGTCTCGAGCCGACGCGGCCCGCACGTGCGAACGGAGCGCGAAGGCGTCGATCTCCTCGCGGGTGAGGCCGTACATGGTCGCCAGCTTCTGGGCGGTCACGATCATCTCCATGTAGGCCTCTTTGGGCAGGAGCTTCGGGTTCACCGGCCCCCCGGCCCCGGCCCACATCGTGTCCAGGACGAACTGCGGGCCCCGCGGGGAGAACGGGGCGTCCCCCTTCATGAGGGCCCACCCGGAGCGGCTCATGGATTCCACCCCGGCCGCCAGCCCGAGCGAGATCTCGCCCACGGCGATGGAGTTGGCGATCTGGATCGTGGCCGTGAGCGAGGACGCGCAGAACCGGTTGACCGAATATGCGGGGACGTGGTCGGGGAAGCCGCCGGCCAGGGCGGCCCACCGCGCCACGTCGCCCATCCCCTCGTGGGCCACGTTCACGCAGCCCGCGGCGATCTCCTCCACCGCCTGGGGGTCGATCCCCACCCGCTCGGAGGCCGCCCTGAGGGCGAGGGCCAGCAGGTCGTCGGTCCGGATCGAGGACAGGGCCCCTCCGTACCGGCCGATCGGGGTACGGGCGCCACCCAGGATGAGGGCATCGCTATCCGACATGTCGACCTCCGTCTCCCACCTTCGGTTGACAACCTACCCGCGAGGCGGATCCGGCGCCGACTGTCGCCGGGCGCACGGAGATCGCCAACCACGCGGGACCCGTTGGGCTGCGCGCGGCCGTCTCATGCCGGGCCGGGGTCGACGGCCGGCCCCGCGACGTCGTCTGTGGGGACCCAAAACTCGACCGTGGCTCCCGAACCCGGCGCGCTCTCGATCCGGAGCCATCCTCGGGCGAGCTCCGCACGCTCCCGCATGTCGGGCAGGCCCAGATGCCCCGGCTCCGGCTCGCCCGCCCGAGCGGGGTCGAATCCCCGGCCGTCGTCCTGGATCCTGACCAGGACCCCGTGGTCGTGCTCCTCCACGACCACGTCCACCCTGCTCGCCCGAGCGTGCTTGCGCACGTTGGCCAGCGCTTCGTGAGCGAGCCGGTAGAGGATCGTCCGGACCTCGGTGGACGGCTCGGTGGGGAGGTTAGAGGTGAACGTGTAGTCGAGCCCCGTATCCTCCTTGATCCACTCGAGATACAGGCGCATCGCGGAGGAGAGGCCCTCCCGCTCCAGGACCACCGGCTGGAGCTCGAACACCAGCCGCCGAAGCCGGGAGATGGACTGACGGATGGTCTCCTCGAGCCGGGCCATCGCCTCCGCCTGCTCCGGATGCTCCAGCCTGGCGCGGAGCGACGACAGACGCAGCAACGCGGCGGCCATGACCTGGATGGAGTCGTCGTGGATGTCGGCGGCGATCCCCCTGCGCTCGCGGTCCTGGGCTTCGACCAGGCGGGAGAGCAGGCGCCGGCGCTCCTGGTCCGACCGGCGGAGCTCGGCCAGCCGCTGCTCGAGCTCCTCGGCGTAGTCGCCCATCCGGGTCCGGGCCTCCTGGGCCTCCCGGAACAGGGTCTGGTTCTCGATGGCGATCGAGGCCATCTGCGCGAGCTGGACGATCGCGCCCTCGTCGGCCTCGTCGAAGCCGTCGCGGTCGCTCCACCAGACCTGGATCGCCCCGACGCCCGTGCCGTCCCGGGCCTGGAGGGGGGCGAGCAGGACCCCTCGCCCGGGGGGAGCCGCCTCCGCCAGGCCCCGGGCCTCGCTCTCCTCCTCCGTCAGGCGGAGCGGAGCCTTGGCCCGGCAGGCCTCCGCGGCCAGCATCGACCACCCGGGCGGCTCCGGCCTGTCCCGCCCCGCGCGTCCTCGGGTGGAGGAGGAGACCGCCTCGATGACCTGGCCGCACCCCTCGTCCTCGGTGAGGCTCACCAGGGCCAGGTGGGCGAGGGCGATCCCGCGAGCGTGCTCGGCGGAGGCGGAGGCGATCTCGGCCACCGATCTTGCGGCTCCGATGGCCAGGCTGGCGTCGCGCAGCCCCTGGAGGCGGCGGACGGTGGCCCGAAGGCTGTCCTCCGCCCGACGGGCCTCCGTCACGTCCTCGCCGATGCTGATGGTCCCGATGACGTTGCCGCTCCTGTCCCGCAGCGTGGTGTGGTTCCAGGAGACGACGCGTCGCACGCCGTGCCGGGTGAGGATGCTGCTCTCCGTGTAGGCCGGGACCGGTCCGCCGGAGGCGTCCGCCGTGAACGCCGCCCGCATCTCCAGCCCCCGCGGGTCCGGGGCGAGGACCTCGAACCAGTCCCGGCCCCGCAGCTCCTCCTCGGTCCAACCGATCAGCCTGGCCAGGTAGTCGTTGCAGAACGTCACCCGGCCGTCCAGGTCGACGCCCACGGCGATCAGGTGGACGTTCTCCAGCAGCTCGCGGAGCCTGCGGTCCGACTCGCGGAGCTCCTCCTCGGCCTGCTTGCGCTGCGTGATGTCGCTGAGGTGGCCCTGGAGGAACAGAGGCTGCCCGTTCTCGTCCGTGACCACGGAGGCCTCGTCCCAGAACCACAGCGTGCGACCGTCCCGCGAGACCAGGCGGTACTCCGTGACCAGCGGCTCGCCCGAGGTGAAGCTGGTCCTCTCCTCCGCCAGGACCCGGTCGCGGTCCTCCGGGTGGAGCTGGCGGAGCCACAGCGCCGGGTCGGCCATCCATTCCTGGGCGGAGAACCCCAGGATCGAGGCGATCCTGGGGCTCACGTAGAGCCAGCGGCCCCCCGCGCCGATCTCCGCCCGGTACACGATCGAGGGGAGGTTCTCGACGAGGCTCCGGTACCGGGCCTCCGCCTCCCGGAGCCGCTCCTCGGCGAGCTTCCGGTCGGTGATGTCGACGGCGACCGAACGGCTCCTGACCACCCGCCCCTCACCGTCCAGGACGGGCCGGGCCAGCAGCTGGATCCACACCGACCGGCCGTCCGCGGTCCTCATCTCCAGCTCCTCGCGGATCTCCTCTCCCGCCAGGTACCTGGAGAACGCCTCGTGGGCACGCTCGGTGCCGCTGGCCGTCCTGGTGTAGAGGTCGAACACCGACCGCCCGAGGAGCTCGTCGCCGCGGTACCCGAGCAGCTTCCCGGCGGCCTCGTTCGCGTGCCTGATCCGCCCGTCGGAGTCGATCTCGAAGTAGGCGACCGGGGCGTTCTCGTAGAGGTCGTACAGGTCCTCGGACGACCTCTCCTCCTCCGGTGGTCTCATCGAGCCTCCATGTCGCTGCCGGCGGGCAGCCCGGGGCGCGGAGCGCCCAACTGGGACCAAGCGTCTCAGCCGGGCATCTCGGAAACCTCTGGCCCGGACGCTCGGGGCGTGCCGTCAGGCCGTCAGCCGGACCCGACGACCTGGAGCCTCCGGGCGAGCTCGGGGTCGGCCTCGCGGCCCGCGGGAAGCTCGCGGAGCAGCACCGCGATCAGCGGCTCACCCGCCACGTGGAGCCGCCACGCCGACATCTCCACCGGGATCAGCCGGCCGCTCTTCGCGGAGCAGTGCAGGTCGTCGGTCCATCCCCGGCCCCGCTCCGAGGAGGAGCGCATGAACGCCAGGAAGCGGGGCATCTCGTGGGGATGGATGTCCGACGGGCGCCGGCGGAGGAGCTCGCGGCGCGCGTAGCCCAGGATCTCGCAGGCCCTCGGGTTGGCTTCCAGGATCCGGTCCCCGGATGGATCGACGACGAGGATGCCGTCCGAGAGGTGCTCGACCACCCCCCGCAGGCGCTGCTCGCTCCGCCGGAGCAGCTCCCGCTCCCGCTTCCGCCGCGTGACGTCCACGAGGATCGTCCGGCTGCGCACCACTCGGCCGCTGCGGTCGCGGACGGGCCTGATGGACACGCTCACCCACACCGACCGGCCGTCGGCCGCCCTCAGCTCGACCTCCTCCCCCGCGATCTGCTCCCCGGCCTTGAAGCGCTCGTACATCCGTCGGGCCCGGCCCCTCCCACCGGGCGTCGGGGCGTGGAGGGTCCAGATCTCCCGGCCGACGAGCTCGTCGCGCCCGTATCCGAGCAGGCTCTGAGCCTCGCGGTTCGCCATCACGATGTGACCGGTCATGTCCGTGGAGAGGTAGGGGACGGGGGCCTCCCGGTACATGTCGCGGAAGAGCTCCTCCTCCATCGGCCCGGCGTCGAGGCCGGCCCCGACCAGCGCCGCTTCGAGGCCGTGGGGCCCGGTCACGTCGAGGGCCACGCCCACGGTCCCCACCGTCTCGCCCCGCCGGTCGCGGAGCGGCTCGACATGCGACTCGAGGATCCGTTCCCCCCACCGGAACCGGCGGGTGGCCGGCGTCCCGGACAGGGCCTGGCGGTGAGCCTCCAGGGCCGGGTGATCGTCCTCCCGGGCCCCGAAGAGCTCGCCGACCGTCCGTCCCGAGGCGTCGTCCGGGGGGACGCCCGCCTCCCCGAAGCTGGGGCCGGACAGCGCGGTGACGTTCATCGCTTCGTCCGTGGTCCACCAGTAGGCTCCGGCCCGCTGCTCCACGAGCTTCCGGAACCCGGGGGAGGTGGTGCGGAGGCCGTTCGGGACCATCGAGCGCGGGTCCCGGTGACGGAGGATGGCCTGGTACAGGGCGACGGTCTCCGGCAGGGGGTCGACGCCGAGCTCCTCCCGCAGCCCTTCCCGGCATCGATGGAACGCGGCGAGAGCCCCCTCCTGGTCGCCCAGCGCGTAGAGAGCCGTCATGGTCGCCCGGCAGCCCCGCTCGTTGAGGGGCTCCGCCTCCTGGGCTCCGCGGGCGTGTCCCAGGGCCCCGCTCCAGTCCTCGTCCGCGAGCGCCGCGTCCGCGGCGTCCAGGAGGGCCTGCATCACGCGGGGTCGGTAGTCCTGGCGGACCCGCTCGGCCCACGTCGAGTAGGGCTCGTCCTCGAGGACCTCGCCACGGACCAGGGCCAGGGCACCTTCGAGGCTCCGGCGCGCCCGGCCCGGATCCTGTGCCCGGGCCCGCGCGACCAGATCGTCGAACCGGTCCAGGTCGACCCAGGCCCGCTCCGCGGCGAACCGGTAGCCGCCCCGCACGGTGAGCACCAGGTCGCGGCCGGCCGTCCCGTTCATGGACAGCCTGCTCCGCACGATGGACACGTAGTTCACCACCGCCGCCGTGGGATCCCGGGGCCGGGCCTCCTCCCACAGGTACTCGACCAGGCGGTCCGTGGGCACGGGGTGACCCCGGCCGGCCACGAGGATCTCCAGGACCTGCTTGGGCTTCACGCCGCCGAGATCGCGGGGGCCGAGCTCCCCGGGGCCCAGCCGGACCAGCAGGGAGCCGAACAGATGGATCCGTGCCTGCCCGCTGCCCCGCCCCACCCGCGGAACCCCCTCCCGGAC